>DASUPM010000032.1:0-8704 GCA_036281095.1 Pseudorhizobium sp. | reverse complement strand
GTAGATGAATTTCCAGATGACGGACGCACCGACGAACGAGATCGCCATCGGCATGAAGACGAGGCTCTTGGCGATATTGCCCCACCAGATCCTGTCCGTCAGGACCGCTATGATGAGACCGAAGAAGGTGCAGGCCGCCGGCACCACGGCCAGCCAGAGGATGTTGTTGAAGATGGATTGCCGGAAGGTCGCATCATAGAAAGCCCAGCGGTAGTTGGCGAAACCGACGAAACTTATGCCGGACCTGTCATAGAAGGACAGGATGAAGGTGGCGATCACGGGATAGACGAGATAGATGCCGAGCAGGATCAGCGCCGGCCCGAGGAATAGCCAGGGGCGGACGAGACTTCTGCGGTTCAGGTTGCGCGACGCCACCTGAAGGTTACGGTCCGAGACCGGGAAAACAACCTGCAGCAGTTTGTCGGAAAGCCAGTAGTAGAGAGCACAGGCGAAAACACCGGCAATCACGACGCCGATGGCCGACACGATCTGAAATGCCATGCTGCCTCCCCCTATTCCTGCCAGACCCGGGCGATGACGGCCCGCCCCTCACCCGGCTGCCGCCACGTTCTCCCCGCATGCGGGGAGAAGGAACATGCCGGGGTGAAGTGCGCTCACGGGGTCCGTCCCACGCCTACTTCAACCCGTCCCAGGCTTTCTGGATGTCCGCCGCCACGGTCTCGGCATCCTTGCCGCCGACATAATCGATCATGCCGGTCCAGAACGCTCCGGCGCCGATCTTGCCCGGCATGAGGTCCGATGCGTCGAAGCGGAAGGTCGTTGCGGTCGTGAGGATCTCGCCCTGCCTCTTCAGAGGGTCGTTGGCATAGGCTTCGATATTGACGCCCTTGTAGGGCGTCAGGAACGCCGCCTGGGCCATCCACACCTCGTGGGCGATCGGCGTCTTCAGGAACTCGATGAACGCCTTGGCGGCGGGCGAATCCTTGGTGATCGCGACCAGCGTTCCCGCGCCCAGCACCGGCGTGCCGAGATCGGCCTTGTCCGCATAGGTCGGCATGTAGAAGAAGTCGGCATCCGTGCCGAGTTCCGTGCCCTCGGGGAAGAAAGACGAAATGAAGGACGCCTGGTGGTGCAGGTAGCACTTCGGCGGAATGTCGAAGAGCCCCTTGGGGCTGTCCCGGAAGTCGGTCGAGGCCACGGCCGCGACGCCGCCGCTGACATACTCTTCCTTCTTCGCGAACTTCCCGAACTCTTCTATGGCGCCGACCACTGCCGGATCGTCGAACTTGACCTCGTTGCTGACCCACTTGTCGTAGGTCTCGGCCGGCTGCGTGCGCAGCATCATGTCTTCGACCCAGTCTGTGGCCGGCCAGCCGGTCGCGCCGCCGGAGCCCAGCCCGATGCACCAGGGCACGCCGCCATCCTCGACGATCTGATCGCTGAGCTTGATCAGATCGTCCATCGTCTTCGGGATCTCGTAGCCGGCTTCCTCGAAATTCTCCGGAACGTACCAGACCAGCGACTTCACATCCGCCTTGTAAGGGAATGCATAAAACGCCTCGGCTCCGTCCTTGCCCTTGTAGGTGCCGTAACCGATCCAGCTTTCGCCGGCACCGTAATTCTCCTTCACCCAGGCTTCGGTTTCTTCGCTGAGCGGCGTGAGGAAGCCCTTGGACGCCAGATCGGCCAGGAGGCCTGGCTGCGGAATGATGGCGATGTTCGGGGGCGAACCCGCCTGCGTGTCGATGACGATCTGCTGCTCGTAGTTTTCCGAAGAGGAATACCTGCCATCCGCTCCCGTAGCGGCATTGAAATAGGCAAGAACGCTGTTGAAGAGGATCTCGTCCTCGCCGCGCCAGGGTCCGAACAGCGTCAGGCTCTCTCCCTTCAGGTCACCGTGGGCCGCCTTGAAGTCCTCGAAGCTCTTCCAGTTGAAGCGCGGGTCTTCGCCCGGCGCAAATTTCAACTCCTGTGCGCCGGCAGCGCCTGCGAACAAAGCCGCGACCGCGACACCGATCCTCAATGCGTGTCTCATCGGAACCTCCCTGGAATCCACCCGCGTCTCGCTGCCGGAAGCTTGGCGGAGCAATGACTTCCGGTGATCGATGCCTAGTAAGGTGTTCCTCTTCCGCAGGGTGTCAAGGTTTGGGAGAACAACCGCTGCGGCGGAGCCGGAGCAGCCGGCGGTGAGGATCTTGGCCGCGAGGCCGAAGGGCCTATAGCCGGGGAACAGCGCGACCGGCTGCCCGGTGGGCCGCAACCACGGTGTTGGCCATCAGCATGGCGATGGTCATCGGCCCGACGCCGCCCGGCACGGGAGTGATCGCTCCGGCAACTTCGGCGCATTCGTCGTAGGCGACGTCGCCGGTGATCTTCGTCTTCCCCTCGCCCTTCTCCGGTGCCGGCACCCGATTGATGCCCACGTCGATCACCGTAGCCCCCGGCTTCACCCAGTCCGCCTTCACCATTTGAGGCCGCCCCACTGCGGCAACCAGAATATCCGCCGAGCGGCAGATGGCGGCGAGGTCCCGGCTGCGGGAGTGGGCCATGGTGACCGTGGCATTGGCCGAAAGCAGCAACAGGCCCATCGGCTTGCCGAAGAGGTTCGACCGGCCGATGACGACCGCGTTAAGGCCGGACAAATCCGCCCCATGGATCCTGTTGACGAGGATGAGGGCGCCGGCGGGCGTGCAGGAGATGAGACCGCTTGCGAGGTCGCCG
Organism: Pseudorhizobium sp.; assembly: GCA_036281095.1. Lineage (GTDB taxonomy): Bacteria > Pseudomonadota > Alphaproteobacteria > Rhizobiales > Rhizobiaceae > Neorhizobium. The sequence continues at coordinate 6,022 of DASUPM010000032.1, read as the reverse complement.
GTGGCGAGCTTGCCCGCATTGACCACGTTCAATCCATCGACATCCTTCTCCGGTGCGATCGACTGGATGACGGGTTCCGAATCCAGATGCTTCGGCAGCGGCAGTTGCACCAGGATTCCGTGAATGGCGGGATCGGCGTTCAACTCGGCCACCAGTCGTTCCAGCGCCTCCTGCGTCGTCTCCTCCGGCAGGCTGTGCTGGACCGATTTGAAGCCGCACTGCTCCGCCATCCTGCTTTTCGAATTGACATAGGCATGGCTGGCGGGATCGTTGCCGACGATGACGACCGCCAGTCCGGGCTTGATCCCGGCTTCCCGCTCCAGCGTCCGTGCCGCGTTCGTCACGGTTTCGATGACCGATGCTGCGGCCTGCTTTCCATCGATGATGTTCGCCACGCCAAACGTTCCTGTTCTGAGCCAATTCCAAGCTGCCGCAAGATAGCAGTTCGGGGACAAGCCTTATCTTCGCCGAGCGCATAATTGCAAGCCGGATGCGACAATCACCGGGCATTGTGATCATCGATGATCGTCGGCCAATGGCGACGATGTTCTCGCGATGGATGAGTTTCAGGCCGCCTTGGATTTCGCCGCCGGCACTGTCGCCGGGGCCGTCCGGCTGCCGCCGACTTGTTCCGGCTCGGCAAGCCGCGTCAATCGCGGGCCTGCAAAGATGACCAGGCTGGCCGGAATCGCGGACAAGCGGATCCTGTCCGACATCTCCAGCCGCGGCTTCGTCACGACCACCAGGTCCACGGCCTGACCGTCCTGCAGGAGCCCCGGATCGGCAATAACCTCATGCCACGGGGCATGCGACTGCAGTCGGTCGCGAAGCTGATCGTCTTTGCCTCCGCTCGCGATCAGGACACGCAGCGGCCTTTCGACATAGGTGAGAAGCGCAGGCACGAAGGTTTCCGGCGAAAAATCCGCGGCGGTGCCAGAGCCCGACACCAGGGCGACGAGCCCCACAATCCCGCGCCGGGACGGCAACAGCACCTGCCCGGCAAGCCAGGTGCGATATTTCCGGTCCAGGAGTTGCCTGGCCAGTGTCCGATCATCCAGGAAGGACAGTTCGGCCCTCGCTCCCCTGCGAAACAGCGTGGCTTCCGTGGTTGAAAGCGCCTGAGCCCAGTGCCAGCCGGCAACCTCCAGCCCGGCGACTTTGGTAGCACCGGCGCGCGCGACATTCGAACGCTCGCTGCCTTTTCCCCGTCGGGTTCGCATAAAAGATAGAATGCCCATCGCCGCCACCACCCTGTGTTCCGCCAGGATTCCTAGCAGTTGGCGATGAACGGCCTCCGAAGCGTACCGCTAAAAATTGAACGATCAAGCCGTTCGTGGCGGCAGCCGGTCAGTGAGCCTCGGGAGCGGGCTCTTCGACAACCTCGCCCTGGACAATCTTTGTCGGCTCCACCGGTCGCTTTCCTTCGCGCGCGACATTCGTCCGGATGTCTTCCTTGGAGAGGAAGTCCAGTTGCTCGACCAGAACTTCCGCCACCATTCCCTCACCCAGGCGACGGTTCAGGTCGTCCTTGATCCGCGTGCGGAAGGTTTCGAGGTCGAACGCGCCGGGATTGCCGAGGTCGATCATCTTTTCGCCGACGAGAAGGGTGAACAACTGGTCGGTGGTGTACTCCGTCATCGGCAGTTCGGCGCCGACGATCTTTTGCTTGTCCATCATGAACGAAAAGCGGCCGAGGAAATAACCGGTGATCATCCCGTTCGAAATCACGGGGATGGTCAGCGATTCGCCGCGGACGAGCTGAAGCGTCTCGTTCCTGGCCGCTTCCTCGTCCACCGGCGGCGGCGGGGCCGCCATCTGCACAGAAAAATATACCGCGCCCAGCGTGACGAGGCAGACCCAGAGGCCGGTGAGCAGGAGCTTCAGCATCAGTTCTCGCTGTAGAGGAATTGTTCCTGGGTGTAGGTGCCGTCACCATCGGCGTCGCGAGCGGCATTCTTCAGAAGGTCGGCCACGGCACGCACTGCGTGAAGGTGAGCTTCCACCCGGCGGGCGTTCAGCGCGAGCTTTGCCTTCAGCGCGTGCATCTGGTCGATGTGGGCGACTGCAAGATCCTTGGGATCGGTGCTTCGGAACAGCATCGTCAGTTCGTAGAGGCAGCGGCTCTTGTGCGCATTCGAGACCTTCAGGTCGAATTGCGGATCGCTGCCGATCCGGTGATTCTCGTTGTCGACGATCATCTCAAGGCGACCGAGCACCGTGCGGATGCGATGATCGTTGGATACGACTTCCATGTTTACTGTTCCAATCTCGCTCATATCAGGCCTGGCCTTCTTCCGTGGCCGCAAGGCCGAGCACCTGACGTTCAAAATCCGTGACGATCCGCATCGCTGCGCTGCGATCGGCTTCGTCGGTCGTCGCGTTCACGACCTTCCCCTCGCTTCTGGCCAGGGCCTGCGCGTACATCTGTTCAGCAATGCCCACTCCGCCCGATTTGGACATGCCCTCGGCGATCTGCTCGGCCATCATGCTCTTCCAGAACTCGCCGGCCGATCCCTTGCCGTAAACTTCCTCGCTGTCGGTCGGCATCATCGAACTGATGAAGTTCTGCAGGATGCTCGCCTCGAACTTGCGGTACTCCTCGGGCATTTCCGCGGCACGGTCGCTCGCCTCCGGCCTGTCGAGGCCTGCCTTGGTCGCGGGCTGGGCTATGATGTCCATTGCCGCGCCGAAACCGGCACCTGCCTCGGCCAGACTGGAGGCGGCAAAGGCCGCCTTGTTGGCCTTCAGTTTCGCCTGCGCTGCCTGCACCTCGGCCGGATCGGCCGCCCGCACGACGTCAAGCACAAGGTCGCTTGGAGGAGAGATCGCCACGTCAGTTCCTTTCGCCATGGTTGCGACCCTGCCGGCCGGTGGCCGAGGTCGCAGCAACATTTTGATTTTCGCTGTATTTCCGGCTTCACTCATGGGCGCCGGTCATACCGTGGGCAAGACTATGACGTGTGAAGCTTGCTGGAGGCTGGCGATGTCAGAGTTATCTCCAGCAGATCGTAGATCGCCTGATCGGCGGCTTCGCGATCTTCCAGATCTCGCGCCTCTTTCATGTTGTCCTCGAGGCGCTCTGCCTTGGTACGTTCCTTGAGCACCTTGGTTTCCTGGATCTGCTGGACGTTTTCCAGTTGCTGTTCCTTGACCGTCAGGCGGCCGAAACGCTCCGCATAGTTCTGGGAAAACTGCCTGTGGACCGGTTCCATCGAGCCGATCGCCTCGATCACGACATCCATTGACCGCGCCACCTCCTCGCGATAGCGGGTCGTCGCGGCCAGTTCGCTCTCCGCCATCTTCTCCAGGTGCCGCTGTACCGCCACCAGCCGTTTCAACTTCTTCGATCGGGTCAGTTCGGCCATGGCGCCCTCAGAAGGACAGGAAAACGACTGCAAAGCCGTCAGCGAACTGACGGATGAATGCAGCGATCGACAGGTAGAGGAGGAACAGCCCCCCGGCGAGCAGGAAGGGCGTCGAAATGAAGAAGACCGGGATCTGCGGCGCGAGCTTGTTGATCAATCCGATCCCCACGTTGAACATCAGACCGTAGATCAGAAACGGGCTGGCGAGCCGCAGCATGAGATCGGTCGTCGCCCTCAGCGTGTCCGTCAGCGTGATCAGCATCTTCTGCGGGTCGATGACGTCACCCAACGGCGTCGCCGCGTAGGATTCCACCAGGGCGCGGAGAACGACATGGTGAAAATCCAGCATGAACAGCATCAGCAGCGCGCTGAAGCTGAGCAGGCTGGTCAGCTGGTTTTCCGACGTGTCTTCCAGAACGTCGGTCCCGCCGGGGGCTGTAAAGCCGATGGACATGGTCAGAATCGCGCCGGCATATTGCATTCCAAGCGTATAGAGCCGTGCGATGAGGCCGTAGACGACGCCGATTGCCGTCTCGCTGGCGATCAGGCCGATGTAGAGCGGGCCCGGCGAGGAGGCACGCGGGTAGATCACATCCCAAAGCAGCGGCAAGACTGCGATCGACACTGCGATGGCCACCAGCAGCCGGATATTGGCGGGAACGCGCGCGCTGCCGAAACCGGGCAGCACCATGATGCACGCGCCCGTCCGGCAGAAGGCCAGAAACAGCGCAAGAATGGTCCCTTGCGGGTCGAGAAGCATCAGCACGATCCCTTTCGGGGTGTCGTCATCAGGAGATGGCGCCCAGAATCTTGATCTCGAGACCCTTGGCAAGTTCCACGTGGGAGAGGACAGGAAGCGTGGCGAACAGCCGCTCGATGATCATGCGGACATAGGAGCGTGTTTCCGGCGACGTGACAAGGACGAAGGGCAGGCCCCGGTCCATGAATTCACGGATAACTTTCGTCGCCTGCTCGCTGAACTCTTCCAGGCTGCGCGGATCGATGTCGAATTCGACCACTTCCCCCTTGGCGTCGCGCTTCAGGGCCTGGTGGAAGATCATGTCCCACTTCGTACCGAGTCGCAGCACGCGCAGCACGCCGTTGTCGGCGAGGTCGCCGCAAAGCTGCTGCGACATGCGCACGCGGACATGCTCGACGATCTGCTCGGTCTTGCGGACGTGCGGCGCAAGCTCGGCCACCGCTTCCAGGATGAGGTGGAGATTGCGGATCGAGACGCGTTCCGCCAGCAGCAGCTTCAGAACCGCCTGAAGGCCGGAATAGGACATGTGGGACGAGCATATCTCGTCCGCCAGCTTCTTGTACTCCGGATCGAGACGGTCGATGAGGATCTTCACGTCCTTGTAGGACAGGAGCTGCGGCAGGTTGTTTCGAATGACCTCGGAAAGGTGGGTAAGGACGACCGAAACGTTGTCGATCGGATGGAAGCCCTCGCGCTTCAGATCTTCCGCGAATGTCTCCAGGATCGACACGGCCGGCATGCCGAATGCCGGCTCGCGGATCTCGTCACCGGGAATGCTCGGCTTGCGGCCCGACCCGGTCACGACGAGGACATCGCCCACACGCAGCAGGTTCGACGCGATCGTCGTGCCGTGGACCCTGATCTGGTAGGACTTCTCCTGGATCAGGATGTCGTCCGTCACCTTGATCTCCGGAACGACGAACCCGTATTGCGACGCGAACTTCTTGCGCATCTTTCCGACGCGGAAGGCCAATTCCTGGTGCGCGCCGAGGAGACGCGTCGAGACCTGCTTTCCGAGCGCCAGCTCGATTTCGGCTGTGCGCAGCGCGCTCTTGACGGAGTCCTTGTCGGCCTCCTTGTTCTGGACGACCTTCTTCTCCTCGTCCTCGCGGCGCAGCTTGTTCTCCGCCTCGAGGCGGCGCGGCACGATCCAGGCTCCGAAGCCCATGACGCCGCCGAGCGCCAGGAAAGGGATCATCGGCAGGCCCGGACTGATCGCGAGAAGGCCCATCAATCCGCCGGCCATCGAAAGCGCGCGCGGATAGCCGCTCAACTGGTCGAGGACCGCCTTGTCGGTGGAGCCGGCGGTGCCGCCTCGGGAAACGAGGAGGCCGGCCGCCAGCGAGACGATCAGAGCCGGGACCTGCGAGACGATGCCGTCGCCCACCGACAGCTTGACGAAGACGTCAGCCGCCTCGCCGATCTCCATCCCGTGGCGGAAATAGCCGATGATGATGCCGCCGAAGATGTTGATCGCGGTGATGATCAGCCCGGCGATGGCATCGCCGCGCACGAATTTGGACGCACCGTCCATGGCGCCGAAGAAAGAGCTTTCCTGCTCCAGCTCCGAGCGCCGGTGCTGAGCTTCCTTCTCGTCGATGATGCCCGCGGAAAGATCGGCGTCGATCGACATCTGCTTGCCGGGGATGGCGTCCAGGGTAAAGCGGGCGCCGACTTCGGCGATACGTGTCGCGCCCTTGGTGATGACGATGAAGTTCACGGTGACCAGGATCATGAAGACGATGACGCCGATCACGAAGTCGCCGGACATGACCAGGCTGGCGAAGCCTGCGATCACGCCGCCGGCGGCATCATGTCCCTGGTGACCGTGGGAGAGAATGACGCGTGTTGTCGCGATGTTGAGCGACAGACGGATCATCGTGGAAATCAGCAGGAT
>DASUPM010000031.1:0-3690 GCA_036281095.1 Pseudorhizobium sp. | reverse complement strand
GTGGAGTCCGGCACCAATGATCCTATGGCGATCTTCCTGACGATCGCTCTTGTCGAGGTCATAGCGAGCGGACAGGGGATCGCGGGCCTGGATCTTGGATTTTTGCTGCTCTTCGCCGAGGAAATGTTGCTCGGCATGATCCTCGGCCTCCTCGGCGGAATGATGATCGTCTGGGTTCTCAACCACATGACATCCGACCGGTCGCTGGCCCCCATCTTCGTTCTGGCGCTTGCGCTACTCGTGTTCGCCTTCACCGGCACCATCGGCGGAAGCGGCTTTCTCGCCGTCTATGTGGCGGGGATCTATGCCGGCAATCGCAAGATGTTCGCGAGACAGGCAATCGCCCGCTTCCACGAGGGGCTGACCTGGCTGGCCCAGATCATCATGTTCCTCATGCTTGGTCTCCTCGCCACTCCATCCCAGTTCCTCGGCATTCTGGCACCGGCGATAGCGCTGGGGCTCTTCCTGGTCTTCGTCGCACGTCCCCTCGCCGTCTGGCTGAGCCTCCTGCCGTACCAGTTCACGCAGCAGGAGACCGGCTTCGTCGCCTGGGTCGGCCTGCGCGGCGCCGTCTCGGTCCTGCTGGCGATCATGCCCGTGCTGGGAGGGCTGGAAAACGGCGCGGTCTTCTTCAATGTCGCGTTCATCATCGTCATGGTCTCGCTGCTCCTCCAGGGATGGACGATCAAACCCGTGGCGCAGAAACTCGGCCTCATCATTCCGCCGCGGATGGGCGAGATCGACAAGATCGAGCTGGATCTTCCCGGCAGGTCCAACCATGAACTGCTGTCCTACCGCGTGATGAACGACAGCCCCATTATGCGCGGCGAGCGTATCCCCCGATGGGCCATGCCTTCGCTCGTCATTCGCGACGGCCGCAGCATGCGCTATCAGTATGCCGGTCGCCTGCAGGAAGGCGACCAGGTCTATCTCTTCGTCACGCCCCCTTATATCCGGCTGCTCGACCGCCTTTTCGCCAGCCGCCTTCCCGTCGAGTCCGACGACGAGGACTTCTTCGGCGCGTTTTCGGTATCGCCGTCGCGACCCGCCAGGGAACTCGATGCCGCCTACGGACCCGGCCTCCTGTCTGCCGCAGAACAGAACATGACGATCGCCGATCTGATGACGCACAGGCTGGGCGGCCGTGCCGAGTATGCCGACCGGGTCCGCTTCGGCTCCGTCGTCCTCATCGTGCGCAATCTCGATGAGCACGATGCCATCGCCTCGGTGGGTGTCTCGCTGGAGCCGGTGGAGCCGGCGACCGCACTTCCCGTCTTCATCAACATGCGCGAGATCGCCCATCGGGTGCGCGACCGCCTTCGCCGCTGGCGCGGAAAGCAGGTGAAGCCGTCGCTGTAGTTCCGCCCGCACCGAGTGGCGGAGCCCGTGAATGCAGGCGCAGCCTTGCACGCCGGATCAGGTGGAGTATGGTCCGCATCGCAATTGCAAGCCGACGAGGACCTATTTCATGCCTGCGTTCAAGACACTCGACGACCTCAACGACATCTCCGGAAAGCGCGTGCTGGTGCGCGTGGATCTCAACGTCCCGGTCGCCGACGGCCGCGTGACCGACGCCACCCGCATCGAGCGGGTCGCGCCGACGATCCGCGAACTCTCGACGAAGGGCGCGAAGGTCATCCTCCTCGCCCATTTCGGTCGTCCGAAAGGACAGCCGGTGGCCGACATGTCGCTGTCGCTCATCGTTCCGTCCATAAACGAAGTGTTTGGCCGGAAGATCCTGTTCGCCACCGATTGCATCGGCCCTGAAGCCGAACAGGCGGTGGTCTCGATGAAGGGCGGCGACGTACTGCTGCTGGAAAACACCCGCTTCCACAAGGGCGAGGAAAAGAACGATCCAGAATTCATCGCAGCCCTGGCGGCAAACGGCGACATCTATGTCAACGATGCCTTCTCCGCGGCGCATCGCGCGCATGCCTCGACCGAGGGGCTCGCCCGGCACCTGCCGGCTTATGCCGGACGGACGATGCAGGAGGAACTGGAAGCGCTGGAAAAGGGCCTCGGCAATCCCACCCGTCCTGTCGTCGCGATCGTCGGAGGCGCAAAGGTTTCCACCAAGATCGATCTTCTGACGAACCTGGTGAAGAAGGTGGACGCCCTCGTGATCGGTGGCGGCATGGCGAACACCTTCCTTGCCGCGCAAGGTATCGATGTCGGCAAGTCGCTCTGCGAACACGATCTGGCCGAGACGGCGAACAACATCATGGTCGAAGCCGAAAGCTCCGGTTGCACGATCGTGCTGCCGGTCGATGGCGTTGTAGCAAGGGAGTTCAAGGCAGGCGCCGCCAACGAAAAGGTTGCAATCAGCGCCATTCCCGCCGACGCCATGGTGCTGGACGTGGGGCCGAAATCCGTGGAAGCCGTCAACGGCTGGATTTCGAAGGCACAAACCCTGGTCTGGAACGGACCGCTCGGCGCGTTCGAAATAGAACCGTTCGATGCCGCCACGGTCGCCGCAGCCAGGCATGCGGCCGAACGGACCCGCGCCGGCAAGCTGACCTCCGTCGCCGGCGGCGGCGACACGGTCGCCGCCCTCAACCACGCCGGCGTTGCGGACGACTTCACCTACATCTCCACCGCGGGCGGCGCGTTCCTGGAATGGATGGAAGGCAAGGAACTGCCGGGCGTGGCCGTTCTGACGAAGTGACGAGGGATCAGAAGGCGCGGAAGGTAGGGCGCCCCGCGCCTTCGTCAACAACGGTTAAAATATTTAAGCGTTTGAAACGATTGAAATGAATTCAATCGTTTCAAACATTTAGCCTCTGATTTACTTACGCCCTACATCTGCTATCCGCCATTGCGGCGTTGCCCATGGACTGGGACATCAACGATATATGTGCGCGTATCGCGCCATTTTAGGGATAGGAGTGAGGTATGGTGGACGCGAAGATGTTGAACAAGATCAGCTCTGCGCCCGGTTTCATTGCGGCGCTGGACCAGAGCGGCGGTTCGACACCCAAAGCGTTGAGCCTCTACGGCGTTTCCGAGTCCGACTACCAGGGGGACGAAGAGATGTTCCGCCTGATGCACGCCATGCGCGTCCGCATCATGAGCGCGCCCGCCTTCACGGGTGACAAGATCATCGGCGCCATCCTGTTCGAGCGGACCATGGACGGCGACGTCGATGGTCAGGCGGTTCCCGCCTATCTCTGGGAAAAGCGCGGCGTCGTGCCCTTCCTCAAGGTCGACAAGGGCCTCGATGCGGAGGAGAACGGCGTTCAGGTGATGAAGCCGATGCCGGATCTGGACGCCCTCCTGGTCCGCGCACGTGAAAAAGGCATCTTCGGCACCAAGATGCGTTCGGTCATCGCTCATGCCGACAAGGCGGGGATCGCCGCCGTCGTCAAGCAGCAGTTCGAGGTGGCGCGGCAGATCATCGGCCACGGCCTCGTCCCGATCGTCGAGCCCGAAGTGTCCATCAAGAGCCCGACGAAGGCTGAGGCTGAAACCATTTTGCGCGACGAGATCGCACAGCAGCTCGACAAGCTTCCGGCAGGCGAAAACGTCATGCTGAAATTGACGATCCCGACGGCTAACGATTTCTACGCTCCCCTGGTCGCCCACAAATCGGTCGTCCGCCTCGTCGCCCTTTCCGGCGGCTACAGCACAGCGGACGCCTGTGAGAAGCTCAGCCACAACCGCGGCATGATCGCGAGCTTCTCGCGCGCGCTG
>DASUPM010000030.1:0-3606 GCA_036281095.1 Pseudorhizobium sp. | reverse complement strand
GCCGGTGTCGAGCTGGATCCCGTCCGCCTCCATATGCCGTATCGAAATGCGCCCGCCGATCAATGCAAGAGGGTCCACCGCCATCCGCAAGGCCGCGGTCCGCGTAAGATGCTGCCCGGACGACCGCTCGACGATGTGCACGTCGCGTGCCTCCACGGCGAGCCGGAAATCCGAATCGAAGCGTATCGCCGCCGATCCGACGGTCGCGGTGTAGCGCGGGCCGATGGCATTGTTCAGCGCTTCGTTCGCCCGTGCCGACAACGTGCCGTCCACAGCGCCGCCCTCGATGGCGACGAAGGCGCTCCCGACGGCGACGAGCACCAGCAGTAACAGGGCGATGACTATGCGGCCGATCCTGCGCCCCCGCGTTCGCGGCGGCGGGCAGTGCACGATGATCGGGTCTTCGGCCTGCGCCGAAGGCAACGTGTGGAGCGGCGTGATTTCCTTCCAGCCGAAGCTCACCTTTTCGCCGCGGATTTCCGACATTAATGGATGATCTCACCTCTTCTGCAGACCGGCGATCCCTCGATCGGCCAAATCAGTATACATGGTTTGCGGGCTCATCCTCCAAGATACTGGCGAAAGAAAGGACTTCCATGACAGAATTGCAGGTCGGCGATTTTCCGCCCGATTTCGTGCTTCCGGTGGCCGGCGGCGGGTCTGTGGACCTGGCGGCGCTCCGCGGCAAAAGCATCGTTCTCTATTTTTATCCGAAGGATGACACGGCGGGATGCACTGCGGAGGCGGTCGCCTTTACCGAAATGCTGCCGGAGTTCGAATCAGCGGGAGCCGTCATCATCGGCATCTCTCCCGATCCGGTCGCCAGGCACGACAAGTTCGTCACGAAGCATGGGCTCAAGATCATCCTGGCCTCCGACGAAGACCATCATGTGTCGGAAGCCTACGGCGTCTGGAGGGAAAAAAGCATGTATGGCCGCACCTTCATGGGCATCGAGCGATCGACCTTCCTGATCGGCCCAGACGGGCGCTTGCGGGCCATCTGGAGGAAGGTGAAGGTTGCCGGACACGCCGGGAACGTCCTGGTGACACTGAAAAGCTAAGGCAACGGGCGCCATTAAAGGCTCCATTAACCTTAACCGGCTGTAATCGGAGGATCGAATGGCACACGGATTCGATCTTGGGGGTGACAGTGGTTCAGGCGGAAACAAGGGCGTTCGGGCGGAAGCGGCCCGAGCACATCGTGATCCTCGCCAGTGGCGACAAGATCCGCCACATGACCGTCCGCCCGTGGATGACCGCTCTCGCCTTCTGCACTGTCGCCGTCTTCTCGATCGGTTATCTGACCGCCACCACCTATCTGGTCGTCCGCGACGACCTGATAGGCGGAGCGATGACGCGCCAGGCGCAGATGCAGCACGAATACGAGGACCGGATCTCGGCGCTCCGCGCACAACTCGACCGGGTCACCTCGCGCCAGTTGATGGATCAGCAAATGCTGGAGGAAAAGGTCGAGAAGCTGCTCGAACAACAGGAGGCGCTCGCCTCTCGCCATGGGCGGCTGGGTCCCCTCTTCGTCAGAGCAGAGCAATCGGGACTGCGGCTGCCCTCGCCTGCTGCGCCCCCGACCGCGGAGAAGGAGGAGGCTTCTCTTGGGCAGGACGGAATCCGTGCGATCGAAGCGCTGCTCGGCCAGGCAAAGGTGACAGTCGCGCCCACGGAGCTCGCATATGCTCCGCTCAGGGAAAGCATGCCCGACGGCGCGAACGACGTCGTCACGGAGGTTACGTCATCACTGAAGAACCTGGAGCGCGAGCAGCTCAGCAAGATTGCCGGCCTGACCGTCGACGCTGGCCGGGCAGCCGATGCCATCGCCGGCATAATGAAACGTTCAGGCGTGGATGTGAACGCACTCGTGGAAGGCGAGCCTGCGCAAGAGCGGAATGACGGGCTCGGCGGCCCATTCGTCGAGCCCCAGGCGGCCGGCACTGCCTTCGACGAATCGCTGGATGGGCTGGAAGCCGCCCTGAGACGCCTTGAGTCCGTGCGGGAAACCGCCAGGAGCCTTCCCTACGGCAACCCCGCCCCGGGGCGGACCGTAACCAGCCGGTACGGAAATCGGATCGATCCCTTCCTCGGCAGGCTCGCCCTCCATGCGGGCATCGACTTTCAGGCAAATACGGGACAGGAGGTCGTGAGCACGGGAGCCGGAACGGTGGTAGGCGCGGAATTTTCCGGCGGTTATGGCAACATGGTGGAGATCGACCATGGCCATGGCATCATGACACGGTACGGACACTTGTCACGGATGCTCGTATCACGGGGAGACAAGGTCGCCGCAGGCGATGTTATCGGACGGGCCGGTTCCACCGGACGCTCCACCGGACCACATGTCCATTACGAGGTCCGACGGGATGGTTCCACCATCGACCCGATGCATTTCCTCAATGCCGGAATGAAACTCGACACCTACCTGAACTGAGCCACCTGAACGTCCGGGCCAGAGCCTTGACGTGCCCCGGCGGCAAGGAATTGTGTCAATATTCACCAAGCCGGGGCAAACCGCCCGGGTTTCCTTGACTTTCCGGCCATTGCCGATTATCTGGCAGCCAATTGTTGGGCACATTCCGTGCGCCGACGCTTGTGTTCTATGATGAACCGGAACGGAAATAGATTTCCCTTTGACAACGTTCGCTGATCTCGGCCTGAGCCCGAAAGTTCTCTCTGCTGTCACCGACGCGGGTTACACGACGCCCACGCCAATCCAGGCCAGCGCCATTCCTCCGGCGCTCCAGCGGCGCGATATCTGCGGCATCGCACAGACCGGCACCGGAAAGACTGCGTCCTTCGTGCTCCCCATGCTGACGCTTCTGGAGAAGGGACGGGCGCGAGCGCGCATGCCGCGCACGCTGATTCTCGAGCCTACCCGGGAGTTGGCCGCGCAGGTCGCGGAAAACTTCGAGAAATACGGCAAGAATCACAAGCTGACCGTCGCCCTGCTGATCGGCGGCGTGTCCTTCGACGAGCAGGATCGTAAGCTGGAACGGGGAGCCGACGTTCTGATCTGCACCCCCGGCCGCCTTCTCGACCATTGTGAGCGCGGCAAGCTTCTGATGACGGGTGTCGAGATCCTGGTCATCGACGAGGCGGACCGGATGCTCGACATGGGCTTCATCCCGGATATCGAGCGTATCGCCAAGATGATCCCCTTCACCCGGCAGACGCTGTTCTTTTCGGCGACCATGCCTCCCGAGATCCAGAAGCTTGCTGACCGTTTCCTTCAGAACCCGGAGCGGCTCGAGGTGGCACCGCCGTCGTCCACCGCCAAGACGGTGACGCAGCGTCTCGTTGCCTCGCACAGCAAGGACTACGAAAAGCGCGCCGTCCTGCGCGACCTGATCAAGCAGCAGGACGACCTGAAGAACGCCATCATCTTCTGCAACCGCAAGAAGGATGTGGCGGACCTGTTCCGCTCGCTCGACAAGCATGGCTTCTCGGTAGGCGCGCTGCATGGTGACATGGACCAGCGCTCCCGCACGACCATGCTTGCCAATTTCAAGGACAACAACATAACGCTTCTCGTGGCATCCGACGTCGCAGCCCGCGGCCTGGACATTCCCGATGTCAGCCACGTCTTCAACTTCGACG
>DASUPM010000029.1:0-5804 GCA_036281095.1 Pseudorhizobium sp. | reverse complement strand
TCCAGCTTCCCATGCTTTCCGACACCGGCTGGGACCGTTCGACCTTCGGTCTGGCGATGGCGCTGCAGAACCTCTTCTGGGGCCTGAGCCAGCCCTTTTTCGGCGCGCTCGCGGACAAGTACGGCACAGGCCGCGTTCTGATCCTGTCCGGCCTTCTCTATGCCGCCGGCCTCGTGCTGATGGCGTTTGCGGACGCGCCCATCTGGCTGCATCTCGGCGGCGGCGTGCTGGTGGGCATGGCGATCGGCGCCGGCTCGTTCAGCGTCATCCTTTCCGCCTTTGCCCGCCATGTCACGCCCGAGCAACGCTCCATGGCCTTCGGCTTCGGCACGGCGGCCGGTTCGGCCGGCATGTTCCTGTTCGCACCGCTAAGCCAGGGCCTGATCAGCACTTTCGGCTGGTCCGACAGCCTCGTCTCCATGTCGATCATGATGCTGATCGTTCCGCTGCTCGCCTACCCGCTGCGCGGCAATGCCTCGTCAGGTACGCAGTCGCAGGCGGCATTCCAGCAGACGATCGGCGAGGCGCTGAGGGAAGCCCTCGGCCACCGGAGCTACCTGCTCCTGACCACCGGCTTCTTCGTCTGCGGGTTTCAGGTCGCCTTCATCACCGCCCATTTCCCCGCCTATCTCGGCGATATCGGGATCGACGCCAGCTATGCCGTGATCGCGATGGCGCTGATCGGCTTCTTCAACATTATCGGGTCGCTGGCGGCCGGCTTCATCGGACAACGCTATTCGAAGCCCTACTTCCTGGCCTATATCTATGTCGGGCGATCGATCGCGGTCAGCGCGTTCCTGCTCCTGCCGCAGACGCCGGCTTCCGTGATCGTCTTCGCCATCGTCATGGGGCTGTTGTGGCTTTCCACCGTGCCGCCGACGAATGCGCTGGTGGCAATCATGTTCGGCACGCGGCATCTCGGACTGCTCGGCGGCCTCGTCTTCCTTTCGCACCAGATCGGCTCGTTCCTCGGCGTCTGGATGGGCGGCTATCTGTACGACCGCTTCGGCTCCTACGATCCGGTCTGGTGGCTGGGCGTGGGCCTCGGCGTGATGGCCGCGATCGTGCACTGGCCGATCCGGGAAAAGCCGGTCGAGCGTCCGGTGCTTGCGGCTCAGCCGGCGTGACCTAACCGGCCTTCCGCTCTTCTTTGGCCGCCAGCGCCTTGAGCGCCGCCTGGATGAAGCCGTCCCGGGCGGCGTTTTCCGTTAAGCCGCGGGGCTCGTAGACGTGACGGTGCAGGAAGAAGCCCGTGAGCCTGAAGGCTGCGGCCATGCTCTCGGGATCGGCCGCCGCTCTGGCATCCTCGTTCAGGAACGGCGGGAGCGCCAGCAGGCGGTCGGCATAGGGCGTCCCCGCCTGTCGGCAGACCGCGCGGCCGGACTTCGGCGAAACATATTGCAGGTCCTCGCGGGTGCCGGTCGCGGCACATTCCGTCAGATCGAGTCCGTAACCGAGGTCGTTGAGAACGGCGAGTTCAAAGCGAACGAAGAGTTCACCGGCATCAGCGGGATCGTCCATCGTCTCCAGGATGACGTCCAGCGCCTCGTACAGATGCGGATGGGGATCACGCTCGGGCAGGAGGCGCAGCAACGCGCCCATTGCCTGCACACCATAGACCGCTGTCGCCGTCTCCATCAGCCGTGCCGCGCGCAGCCGCAGCGGCTCGAGCTTGAACTCTCCGAGATGCTCGTCGAGCCGCGCCCGCCATACCGCCTCCACGCGGTTGCCCGGCTGCAGCACCGGCTGCATGGCCCGAGACCGGCCGGAGCGGACGAGGCCCAGGTGCCGGCCGCGATCGCGCGTCATTACCTCGGCGATGACGCTGGTCTCACCGTGGCGCTTCACTCCGATGATGATCGCTTCGTCCTGCCACTGCATGGATTGCTTGAGGTTCCTTTCGCCGTGATTCAATCATAGCCGATAAGCGACTGATCTTGAATCGCTATCGCTGACGGACCTTGAGCGCCAAAGATGCAATTTATTCCTGGTCCGCGTGGAACAAAATGCCTGTTTCGGGAATTGCCTCGCCGAAAATCCCACCGAGGGCTCCCCATGAAATATCTTCCGATCGCTCTGCTTCTTCTTGCCTCGCCGGCGGCGGCGCAGTCCCCCGAGCTCGAACAGGCCTGCGTGACGGTCGCAAAGAACTTTCTGCTCACCCCCACCGTGAAGACCGGGGTCGTCCAGTCCTTCCCGGAGCTCGATCCGCCCGGCGCCCGCCTCACCTACTCCACGCGTGACAACCCTCAGGCCAGCGACTTCACCAACGAGATCGAGTGCCAGTTCACCAGTGCCAAGCCTCCCTTCTCGCTGACCCGCTTCTGCATCTCCAGCACATGCTACTCCGAAAACGAGCAGGAACCGGAAAACCGACGCCGATATCTCGAGGTCAAGGCGCTGATGGATCGGCAGGACTAGAAGAGAAGCAAACCTGTCATTCGACGGAAAGAGCCGGCGAGTAATCCGCGCGCTCGTCCCTGCGGGCGGCGTTGCGCCGCTCAGCCCTTCGGAAACTCGAGCCCCATCTCCCGGAAGCGTTCCGGATCGTCGCCCCAGTTCTCCCGCACCTTCACGAAGAGAAAGAGATGAACGGGCTGTTCGAGTATCTCCGACAGTTCCTTGCGTGATGCCGTGGAGATCGCCTTGATGGCCTCTCCCCCCTTGCCCAGCGCAATCTTCTTCTGGCTGTCGCGCTCTACATAGATGACTTGCTCGATGCGGACCGATCCGTCCTTGCGCTCCTCCCACTTCTCCGTCTCCACATGAGATGCATAGGGAAGTTCCTGGTGCAGGCGAAGGAAAAGCTTTTCGCGGGTGATCTCGGCCGCCAACTGTCGCATCGGCAGATCGGAGATCTGATCCTCCGGATAGTACCATGGGCCTTCCGGCAATCGTGCAGCCAGAAAGTCCATGAGGTCGTCGCAGCCGGAGCCGGTCGTGGCGGAGATCATGAAGGTGCGCTCGAAATCGACCGCCTCGTTGGCAGCCGAAGCCAGAGCGAAAAGCTCCTCGTGCTTCACCCTGTCGATCTTGTTGAGCACCAGGATCTTCGGCTGCTGGACGTCCTTCAGCCCTTCCAGGATCGCTTCGGCATCCCCGCGAAGTCCACGCTCGCTGTCGATCAGCAGCATGATCAGGTCGGCATCCTTGGCCCCGCCCCAGGCCGACATCACCATCGCGCGGTCAAGTCTGCGCCGCGGCTTGAAGATGCCCGGCGTGTCCATGAACACGATCTGGGCGTTGTCATGGATGGCTATGCCCCGGACGATGGCACGGGTGGTCTGCACCTTGTGGCTGACGATGGACACCTTCGCGCCGACGAGCCGGTTGAGAAGGGTCGACTTGCCTGCATTTGTGGCTCCGATGAGAGCCACAAAGCCCGATCTGGTCGGCTCTTCACCGGTCTCGCTGCCGACGATGTTTTCGTTCTCTGTCATGATCTCTATCAACTTTCGGCGACAGGCTTTGGCCAGACACCTTCGCGTTCCAGCATCTTCGCAGCAGCCACCTGCTCTGCGGCGCGTTTCGAGCGATCCACGCCCGTTTCCGGTGCAACTCCCGTTACCGACACGGTGACGGTGAAGCGCGGATCATGATCCGGCCCGGAGCGATCGTCTACCCTGTAAGACGGCGTCACGGCGAATTTCGCGTGGGCCCATTCCTGCAGTTCCGTCTTTGCATCGCGTCTTGCACCATCGGCACGGGACGCGCGATCCTGCCAGTAGCGAAGGATGAAAGCACGCGCTGCTTCCAGACCGCCGTCCAGGTAGAGAGCCGCAATGAGGCTTTCGACGACGTCCGCGCGGACGTTCAGCATCCGCTTGTCCGTCAGCTTCTTCACGTCGGCGCCGGTGCGGATGTAGCGGTGCAGTTCCAGCTCGTCCGCCACCTCGGCGCAGGTCTCGGCGCTCACCAGCTGGTTCAGCCTGACGGAAAGCTCTCCTTCCGTCGCGGTCTTGAACGTCCGGAACAGGAGTTCGGCGACGCACAGGCCGAGCACACGGTCTCCGAGGAATTCAAGCCGCTCGTAGTTGGCTCCCCGGGCAGAGCCGGTGCTGGCATGGGTGATCGCCCGGTCAAGCCTGTGCTTGTCTGCGAAATCGTGGCCGATCAGCGCTTCCAGCTTCGACCGCTCCTCCGCCGACAGCGACTTCGCTCTCATTCAGTTGACACCCTTGAACATGCGATCCCACCGCATGTTGGTCGGCCACTTCCAGATCTCGCGGAACGACGTGTCGTTGCCGAGCGAGAAGAAGATGATGTTGGCGCGGCCGATCAGGTTCTCCGCCGGCACGAAACCGACGTCGAAACGGCTGTCCAGCGAATTGTCGCGATTGTCGCCCATGAAGAAGTAGTGGCCTTCGGGAACGATGAACTCACGGGTATTGTCGCCGCGGGAATTGGCCACCTGATCCAGCGTCTCATAGCTGACGCCGTTGTCCAGCGTCTCGCGGAAGACCGGGACGTTTGCACCCGGGTCGAGGCGGTAATCGGACGTGAAGGTGCCGTCCTGCTGCTTGGGAACCGGCTCGCCGTTGATGTGCAGCACGCCGTCGAGGACCTGGATCCTGTCGCCCGGCAGACCGATCAGGCGCTTGATGTAATCGACGTCGGTGTCCGTCGGCAGCCGGAAGACGATGACGTCGCCCCGCTCCGGCTCGCTGCCGAAGATCCTGCCTTCGAAGAGGTCCGGCGAGAACGGCAGGGAGTACTTCGAATAGCCGTAGGCGAACTTGTTGACGAAGATGTAGTCGCCGACCAGCAGCGTGGGCATCATCGAGCCCGACGGGATCGTGAAGGGCTGGAACAGGACCGTCCGGATGACCATTGCCAGAAGCAGCGCCTGGATGATTACCTTGATGTTTTCCCAGAGGGCGCTTTCGTGCTTCTTGGTAGCTTTATCGGACACGTCAGGTCTTTCTCTTGCGTCGAACTTGCTGGCTGCGACCTCTCTAGCCCCTTACCCAGGCGGCGGCAATGCCTCAATCCGCCAGGGGCCGGGCCTCGATCACGACAAAGGCCTGTGCATAGGGATATTCGTCGGTAATCGTCACATGCACCACCGGCTCATGGTTTGCGGGCACCATGGAGGCCAGCATGATCGCCGCACCTCCCGTCAGCGCCATGGTCGGCTTGCCGCCGGGGAGGTTGACGACGCCCATGTCCTTCCAGAAGACGCCCTGCGCCAGGCCGGTTCCCAGGGCCTTGGAACAGGCTTCCTTCGCCGCGAAGCGCTTTGCATACGAGGCGGCGCGGTTGCGGCGGCGGTCGGATTTCGTCCGCTCGACCTCGGTGAAGCAGCGTTGCGTGAAGCGTTCGCCGAACCGCTCCAGCGACTTTTCGATGCGGCGGATGTCGATGAGGTCGCTTCCCATGCCGATGATCATGGCTGCCTTTCCCCGGAGAACCGGTGCTGCGGTCATTGCTCCATGACTTGAGCCTTGCGGTACCGGACGTCAAGCCGCCGCGTCCCTGCGGGACGGAGATATCGTCCCATGATGGCGCGTGTTAACCCGATGTTAAGGCGATTACCCAATCAATGGCAGCCGGAGCGCCGGTCGCAAAACGTAAAGCCGTATCGGCACATGCGCGGGTGCAGGAAGCAGAGCATCTGGCCGCTCTGTACGCATGATGCGCTTCCATCCCGGCTTCATCAGCCATGTCCTTCCCTGATATTCCAACGCATGAAGGTGTCCGAGGTCAGTGCCGACGGCGCCGGAGGCCGACATCCTGCCGCCGAGGCAAAATGCACGAGCCTGCTGGTTCCTGCATGACGTCCGGCGGCGGAGGGCAGTGCAACG
>DASUPM010000028.1:0-2581 GCA_036281095.1 Pseudorhizobium sp. | reverse complement strand
GGTGCCCTTGGAGACGGGCGTCAGCGCGCACTCGCTCTGGGATTCGTTGAACTTCTGCGAGATCTCATTGATGACTTCGCCGTTGCGGCCACCCATGCCGTGCCACCAGCTGATGTTGGTCGCGGCCATCGAAGACGTGGCAGAGAAAGTGACCGCCAAAGCGGCCATGGAAAACTTCTTGATCATGACTTGTCCCTTCCCACCGGTTGTTGCGGTGGGCAAGCCAATAGGACCGGCGCGTGACACGACGGTAACGGTTCCGTGACAAGAGGATTACAATCCACACCCGCCAGAGGAAGGATCAGAAAGCGTCGGGAAAATGCCGCGGAAGACGCCCTGGTATCACCGCCACGACGTCGTAGCGCTGCGACAGGCGGGCAGCATCGCCGCGCCTTGAAAGCCAGACATCGCTTGCCGCACGGATGCGCCGCTGTGCCGTAAAGCTGACCGCATCGAGCGCCTCGCGCTGCCCTACCCTCGCCTTCACCTCGACAAAGACGGCGAGATCGCCCTTGCGGGCCACGATGTCTATCTCGCCGACCTTCGTGCGGTAGCGGAGGGCGACGATCCGGTAGCCTTTCAGCAGCAGCAGCAAGGCGGCGAAATATTCCGCCGCATGTCCCCGCCGCTCGGCGCGCCGACGAAGCCGCCCGGATCAGCTCTCACCGCCTTCGCCTTTCAACGCGAGAAGACGCTGATAGAGATCCTTCTTGGAAAGGCCGGTCAGCCGGGCTGCCTCCACCGCAGCTTTCGACGTCGCCATGTTCGCCGACAGCTCGCGCAGCAGGACGTCCACCTCGATAGCGCCCGGCACGTCGTCGATATCCGGCGGCGCGATCAGAAGGACGATTTCGCCCTTCACCGCGCGTTCGTCGTAGTGTGCCGCGAGTTCACCCAGGGTGCCGCGCCGGAATTCCTCGAAAGCCTTCGTCAACTCCCTGCAGACGGCGGCCTCGCGGCTTTGCCCCAGCACGTCGGCGGCGGCGGCAAGGCTTGCGCCTATGCGATGCGGAGATTCGAAGAAGATCAGGGTTGCCGGCACCCTGGAAAGCTCGGCCAGCCGGTCCCTTTTTCCCTTGTCCTTCACCGGCAGGAAGCCGGCGAACAGGAAAGCATCGGACGGAAGGCCCGAGCCGACAAGCGCCGCGAGAGGCGCCGAGGCACCCGGGATCGGCACGACGCGATGTCCGGCGGCGATCGCCATCTGCCCCAGCCGGTAGCCCGGATCGGAAACGAGCGGCGTTCCCGCATCCGAAACGAGCGCCACCGACCTGCCCTCCTCCAGCGCCGCCAAAAGCTTCGGGCCTGCTTCACCGGCATTGTGTTCATGATAGGCGAAGGGCCGGTTCACGATGCCGTAGCGATCCAGCAGAACCCGCGTGACGCGGGTGTCCTCGCAGGCGAGGACATCCGCCCCGGCGAGCGTTTCGAGTGCCCTGAGCGTGATGTCGCCGAGATTTCCGATCGGCGTCGCGACCAGATAGAGGGCGGGCTCGAGCGGTCGCGCCGGGATGGCCGTGTTGGCGATCCTGTAGCTGCGTGCCGTGATTTTCTGGTCGTCGTTCAACAGGATGCCCGAGAAATGAGGTGCCGTGTCCTCTTATGGGCAAGCCTTGACGCATGGGCAAGGAGGCAAGCGATGCTTTTGCCTGTGGATGTGGCCGGTGCAGATGAAACATCGCGACGCAGTCGGCTCTCGGGGCACTTGCATTTCAGGCAAATCTTCTGCCATTTTGCGCGTCCACATCTTCCGGCCCTATCCGGCCGGCAATTATAGGGAAGCGGCCTTACCCACGGCCCCCTTGTCGAAAGCGGTAGCGTCATGCGTATTACTCTTGAGCGGTCCAACCTCCTGAAGTCGCTGAACCACGTCCATCGGGTGGTGGAGCGCCGGAACACCATACCGATCCTGTCGAACGTGCTGCTGCGGGCTGCCGGCGCGGACCTGCAACTGAAGGCGACCGACCTCGATCTGGAAATCACTGAAGCGGTCGCCGCAATGGTCGAGCAGCCGGGCGCCACGACGGTGCCGGCGCATCTTCTCTACGAGATCGTGCGCAAGCTGCCGGACGGCTCGGAGGTGCTGCTTGCCACCAATCCCGATGGCGGCTCCATGACCGTGCAGTCGGGCCGGTCGAAATTCACCCTGCAGTGCCTGCCGGAAGCGGATTTCCCCGACCTCACCGCGGGCAGCTTCACGCACACCTTCAAGCTGAAGGCGAGCGATCTCAAGATGCTGATCGACCGCACGCAGTTCGCGATCTCCACCGAGGAAACGCGCTACTATCTGAACGGCATCTTCTTCCACACGATCGAGGCCGGCGGCGACCTGAAGCTCCGCGCCGTGGCGACGGATGGCCACCGGCTCGCGCGGGCCGATGTCGACGCCCCGGCGGGATCGGAAGGGATGCCCGGCATCATCATCCCCCGCAAGACGGTCGGCGAACTGCAGAAGCTCGTCGACAGTCCCGACGCAATGGTGACCGTCGAAGTGTCGGATGCCAAGATCCGCCTGACGATAGGCTCCATCCTCATGACCTCGAAGCTGATCGACGGCTCGTTCCCGGACTATCAGCGGGTG
>DASUPM010000027.1:0-2876 GCA_036281095.1 Pseudorhizobium sp. | reverse complement strand
GCGTCGACACGCGCCGCATCACGCTGCTCGCGTTCGCGATCGGCTCGGCCTATGGCGGACTGGCTGGCGCGCTGATCACACCGCTCGTCCAGTTCATCGAGCCCGGCTCCTTCGGGCTCCACCATTCGCTGCGTATTCTCCTCATGGTGGTTGTCGGGGGATCGGGATACTTTTTCGGCCCCTTCCTCGGCGCGATTGTCGTGATCCTTCTGCCTGAAATGCTCCGCTTCACCGAGGGCTACTACCTGATCATCTATTCGGCCCTCGTCATCGTGATGCTGGTGTTCGTCCCATCGGGCCTGATCGGAATTGGAGGGCGTCTGCGCCAGCGGTTCTGGCCGCGACGGGAAATCCGGGCAGACATGATCGAAGGAGCACGACTGAAATGAGCGGCCCTGTTCTTTCCATCCGCAATATCACCAAGAGCTTTGGTGGCATCAAGGCGGTACGAGACGTATCCTTTGACGTTCATCCGGGGGAGATCCTCGGGCTGATCGGCCCCAACGGTTCCGGCAAGTCCACCCTGTTCAACTGCATCCTGGGCCAACTCAAGCCGGACGCTGGCAAGGTCGAAGTCAAGGGCAAGAACGTGTCCGGCATGAGAGCGTCGGATCTGAACAAGCTCGGGGTCGGCCGGACGTTCCAGCAGCTCTCCGTATTCCCCAAGATGTCGGTTCTGGACAACGTGATCCTGGCCGGGCAGGAGCATCACGGATCGATGCTCTCGCGCCTGCTAGGCGCCCCGGATGCAGGTCTCAGCCAGGAAGCAGAGCGATTGATCTCGTTCTTTCGCCTCGCTCACCTCAAGGACGCGCTGGCCGGATCTCTTTCCTACGGTCAGCAGAAACTCGTCGATGCGGCGATGGCGTTCATGGCGGGGCCGGGCCTCGTTCTGCTCGACGAACCGGCAGGTGGAGTAAATCTCACCATGCTCGGCGACTTGAAAGAGCGCCTCGTTACCTACAACGCCGAACACGGGACCACCTTCGTGGTGATCGAGCACAATATGGAATTCGTCATGAGCCTTTGCACCAGGATCATCGTGCTGGCCGAGGGCAGCGTCATTGCCGAAGGAGCGCCCGAAGACATCCGGTCGAACCAGGCCGTGATCGACGCGTATTTGGGAGGCTGATGATGCTGGAAGTGAGCGACCTCCATGGCGGCTACGGCAAGATCACTATTCTCAACGGTGTTTCATTCAGTATCCCCAAAGCGTCCATAACGACGGTCATCGGACCGAACGGTGCAGGCAAGTCCACGGTTTTCAAGGCGATCTTCGGCCTTCTGAACATCCATTCGGGCCGGATCACGCTGGATGGCAAGGAGGTAACAAGGAAGCCACCGCGGGATATGATTGCCCATGGCGTGACCTATGTGCCGCAGGGCCGCAACGTCGTTCCGCAACTTTCGGTCTATCACAACCTGGAACTCGGGGGGATTACCGCGGACGACCAGGCGAAAGTCCGGCAGCGGGTCGAAGCGGTCATGGACCAGTTTCCCATGTTGCGGGAGTTCCGCAACCGGAAGGCCATCGAGCTTTCGGGCGGGCAGCAAAAACAGCTTGAAGTGGCGCGCGCTCTCCTTCTGGATCCGAAACTGATCCTTATCGACGAACCGTCGATCGGTCTTTCCCCCAATCTTGTCCAGGAGGTTTTCCAGACGCTCACACGGTTGCGGGACCAGGGCGTCACCATTCTGATGGTGGAGCAGAACGCCAAGGCTGCACTGGCCATGTCGGATTACGGGCTGGTTCTGGAGCTCGGCCAGACCCGCATGCACGATCGCGCAAGCAAGCTTCTCGAAGATCCACGGGTCGGACAACTCTTCCTGGGAGGGCATGTTCAACTCGAAAAATCCGATGAGCATTGACGTCGCCAGCAGCGAGGCTTCGCGGCTCGCAGAGTGTCCCATCTGGTGCGATGAGACCAACTCGCTCTGGTGGGTCGACGTGTTGGAACCGACCTTGTGGCGCCTCGACGGGCTGACGGGTGCCTGCAACCGGTACCCGGTCAAAGCACGGCGGATCGGCTCGCTTGCACTGCGCGAGAAAGGTGGCCTCCTCCTGGCATGCGAGGACGGACTCTACGCATTCGACCCGGATACATGCCGGCAGCGATTTCTGGTCGATCCGGAACCTCGCGCTGACGGACACCGAAAGAACGACGGACGTTGCGACTGGACGGGAAGTTTCTGGGTAGGAACCCTCCGAGAGCGCGATTATGCCCCGGTAGGCGCCCTTTATCGAGTGAGCGAGGACAAAACAGTCACCGCAATAGCCTCCGGCCTTGCCATTCCGAACGGCGTGGCATTCGACCGCCAACGGGGCAGAGCGTACTTCGCCGACACCCGCGCGTTTACCATCTGGGTCTGCGACTATGACCCGGTCGCCGATGTCATCGGCGAGCCAAGGATCTTTGCCAGAACAACGGCACCTGCGCGGCCGGACGGAAGCTGCATCGACGAGGAAGGATACCTCTGGAACGCGCTCTACGCCGGGAGCGCCGTTGTACGCTACAGCCCGGACGGAGACGTTTCGCGGATCTTGGAGCTCCCGGTCAGCCATCCCACCTGCTGCAGCTTCGGCGGGCCAAACCTGGATCGGCTTTACATCACCTCCGCATACGAACCCCTGTCCGCCGAACAAAGAAGCGAGGAGCCGCTTGCCGGTCACGTTCTGGTTGCCGACCCAGGGGTACGCGGCCGCCGTGAGTTCCGCACCCGTCTCTAGCTGCAAATTGGAGGAGAAATCGGATGAAGACGTCGATTGCCACGGTATCGATCAGCGGGGAGCTTCCGGAGAAGCTGGAGGCGATCGCGAAGGCGGGCTTCGATGGGGTGGAGATCTTCGAGAACGACTTCCTTGCCTTCGATGGCAG
>DASUPM010000026.1:0-8899 GCA_036281095.1 Pseudorhizobium sp. | reverse complement strand
CCGGGCGCTGTCGGGGGGCGTAAAGCTGCTTCTGCTCGACGAGCCTTTCGAAGGATTGGCGCCCGCCGTCGTCGAAGACCTGTTTCGCGTCTTCGACCGGCTGCGCCAGGAGGTCCCCATCATGATCGTCGAGCACAATCTCGACCTCGTCCTGGCGCTGGCGGACCGTGTCTTTGCGCTGGAACGGGGCTCGGTTTTCCACGAGGGGCCGGCGGAGCCGCTGCTCACCGATCTCGAATACCGCAAGAAGATCCTATGGCTTTGATCGCAGGAATATTCTCATGACCGGACATGACATGACATCGGCCAAGGACAGGATCGAAGCAAAGACTTTCCGGCTCCTGATGGCCGGCCAGTGGACGAGTGGCGAAGACCGGAAGGTGCCGGTGCTCGACAAGTACTCGCTTACGCCCTTTGCAGAGGTGACGACCGCCAGCGGCAGCCAGGTTCAGCGGATGGTCGACATCGCACATACGGCCTTCCGCGGCGGACCGCCCAGCCCCCACCAGCGAGGACTCGTTCTCGAAAGGGCGGCTGGGCTGGTCGCGGCGCGAGAGGTGGATTTCGTGGCGATGATGCAGGCCGAGGCGGGCTTCACCGCGACGGATGCTCGCGGAGAGGTGGCACGATGTGCCGAGACGCTGCGGCTGTCCGCGGAAGAGGCCCGGCGGCTCGCGGGAGAGGTGGTCCCGCTCGAGGGCGCTCCAGGGCAGGCGGGGCGTTTCGCCTTCACCTTGCGGGTGCCGCTGGGCGTCGTTGCGGCGATAACTCCCTTCAACTCTCCCCTGAACACGGTCACCCACAAGGTGGCGCCGGCCTTTGCCGCAGGCAATGCCGTTATCCTGAAGCCATCCACGAACACGCCCGGAACGGCCTGCCTGCTGGCCGAGGTTCTTCTTGATGCGGGGATGCCGCCGGGATTCCTCTCGGTCCTTCATGGCGGAGGGGACGTGGTGAAGCCGTTGCTGGACGACCAGCGTGTCCGCTTCTTTGCCTTCACCGGCTCTACGGAGGTCGGCCGCAGCATTCACATGGCTGCCGGCTTGCGACGCACCCAGATGGAGCTCGGTTCGATCGCCTTCACGGTGCTGTGCGACGATGCCAATCTCGACCTCGCCCTGCCGAAGATAGCGAGCGCCGGATACCGCAAGGCGGGCCAGGTGTGCACGTCGATCCAGATGCTGCTGGTGCATCGCTCGCGCATCCGCGAGGTGGAGGAACGGTTGGCCACACTCGTCCGTGACCTGAAATACGGGGATCCTCACCAAGCCGATACTTTCGTAGGTCCGCTGATCAGCGAAAAGGAGGCGATCCGGGTGGAGAACTGGATTTCGGAGGCGCTGGAAAAGGGCGCCAGGCGGCTCGCCGGCGGTCCGCGGCAAGGAGCGGTCATCCCGCCCACCTTGCTCACCGACATCGACTCCAGCATGAAAGTCGGCTGCGCGGAAATCTTCGGTCCGGTCGTGAGTATCGTGACTTTCGATGCCCTCGACGAGGCGATCGAACGGATCAACTCGACGCCCTACGGGTTGGCCAGCGGAATCTTCACCAACCGCCTGTCTGTCGCATTCGAGGTTGCACGCGCACTGGACGTCGGCGGCGTCCACATCAACGAGACCTCCAGTTCGCGCGTCGATCTCATGCCCTATGGGGGGTCGAAGGATAGCGGCTTCGGCCGGGAAGGACCGCGGTACGCGATCCAGGAAATGACGGAAGAACGGCTCGTATCGATCACCGCCTGACAGGCAGAACCAGCATTCGGAGAGAGAAAATGAACAAATTTGCCATCGTCTTCGGCGGATCGCGCGGCATCGGCGCCGCCTGCGTTGAGACACTCGCCCGCGACGGCTACGACGTCGCGCTCACCTTTGTCAGCAATCCGCCGGAATCGTCCGCTTCGGCAGGAAAGGTCGAGGCCTACCGCGTCGATATCTGCAACGCGCAGGAAGTCGCCGATGTCTTCGACAGGATGATCGGCGATTTCGGCCGGAAGCCGGATCTGGTGGTCTGCAATGCCGGCATCAACGTGCCGCCTTCGCCGCTCGGCAGCTTCGATCCGGACAATTTTCGCAGGCTGGTCGAGACGAACATCGTCGGTGCCTTCAATATCCTGCAGCAGGCGTCCCGCCACGTCGCCGACGGCGGATCGATCATCGCCACCACCACCTCACTCGTTCGGCACGCGGCGCCGGGGCTTGGTCCATACAGTGCTTCCAAGGCGGCAGTCGAAAGCCTGCTGCGGTCGCTGGCGAAAGAGCTTGCGGGGCGTAGCGTGCGGGTCAACGGCGTTGCCCCGGGCCCGGTGGATACGGATCTGTTCCGTGCGGGCAAGGACGACGCGGCGGTCCAGCGCTCGGCGGCCATGAGCCCCTTCAACCGCGTGGGACGGCCGGAAGAGATCGCCGAGGTCGTCAGCTTCCTCGCATCGGACCGCGCCTCCTGGGTCAGCGGCCAGATCGTCCAGCCCAACGGCGGGCTGATCTGACGCTGTGGGCAAGAAGGGGCGGCAGCCTGCCGACCTTTATCGAGCCCGGTGAGCCTGCCGTTCGCTCTTGCCCGCAGGAACGTTCAGCCTCCAGAGCCGTTCAACGCTCTGGAGGCTGACATGCAAACGTACCGACTGCTGATCTCGGACAAGCACGAAGCCGAGATATCCATCGAGGTCCCCGATGCGGTCGAGGCCATGAACACGGCGTTCAATGCTCTCTCCCAGTTCGCCTGCCGCAATTTTCCGCCGCCTGACAACATCGAGATCACGGTTGTGACGGCAGAGAGCCAGCCGGTCGGACGGGTCAGGATGACGTTCGAGGTGGAGTGGATGGAACCGCGCCACTGAGGTGCATCTCGGCCGTGTACGCGGTCAACCTTCAAGCATCCCCGTGACGATCGCTCCTCTTCAGAAGTCCGGGTTTCCGGTTATCGTCCCACAGCATAGGCTTGCATCAGCCGTGGCGTGGCGGCGGCGCGCAACAAGCCATCCTTGTCCCGTCTCGCAGCCGTCAGACGACCCACTGTCCAGGGGTCGGCGGCCGTTACCCGGTGGCCGCGACGGCGCAACTCGTCGAGCACGTCCTTGCCGATGTTGCTTTCCACCATGATCTCGCCGGGAGAACTCGTCCGGGGATAGAAGGATCCCGGGAAGTGCGACGTGTGGAAGAGAGGAAGGTCGATCGCCGCCTGCAAATTCTTCCTGTGATGGACGTAGCGCAGGAAGAAGGGCAGTTGCCACTGGTCCTGCTGGTCGCCTCCCGGCGTGCCGAAGGCAAGGGTCGGCCGTCCCTCGTAAAGCCCGATTGATGGCGTCAGCGTGGTGCGCGGCCGCTTGCCGGGTACAAGCGAGGTCGGCAGGCCCGGCTTCAGCCAGAACATCTGCGCCCGGGAATTCAGCGCGAAGCCCAGACCCGGTACCACCGGCGACGACTGCAACCAGCCTCCCGAAGGCGTGGTCGAGACCATGTTGCCCCAGCGGTCGATCACGTCGATATGAACCGTGTCTCCCCGCTTTTCCGAAAGATGCGCCATGGTCGGTTCATAGACGGTGCCCTTGCCGCTCATCTCGTTCAGCATCAAAAGGGTCAGCGCATGCTGCTCCTCGAACCCCGGCACCTTTCCGGGCCGCAGTTCGTGCGAGGCTTCAGTGCCGATCAGTTTCCGGCGCTCGTCATTGTAGCCGTCCGAGAGCAGGTGATCGATCGGTACTTCCGCGAACCTGGGATCGCCGTAATACACCTCCCGGTCGGCAAAGGAGAGTTTCATCGCCTCGACGACGGTATGCACGAAATCAGGTCCTGCCGGATCCATGGCTGCGATGTCCGTGCCCTTGAGAAGCGCCAGAGATTGCAGCAGCACCGGGCCCTGGCCCCAGGTGGGCGTCTTGGCGATCGTCCAGTCGCCGTAGTCGTAGGTCTGGGGCGCTTCGACGGTCGGCTGCCATCCGGCCATGTCGTCGGCCGTCAGGACACCCTTGTGTCTCGCGCCGCTTGCATCCATGACTTCCGCGTCGCGAAGATAGCGATCGATCGCCTCGGCGACGAACCCCCGGTAGAAAGCATCCCGCGCGGCCTCGATCTGCTCCTCGCGGTCGGCTTTCGTCTCCGCTTCGGCGATGACGCGCTTCCATGTCTCGGCCAGGACCGGGTTCCTGAAATTGGACAGCGGCTCCGGCACGCTTCCGCCCGGCATCCAGGTCGCGTGGGACGTGGGCCATTCCTTCTCGAAGAAACCGGCCAGACCCTTGATGGTATCGGAGACCCGCGCAAGGACAGGATGACCGTGCTCGGCGTAGAAGATGGCCGGCTCCAGGACCTCGCGGACGCTCATCGTTCCGTAGTCGCGTAGCATCAGCATCCAGCCGCCGAATGCACCGGGAATGACCGTCGCAAGCAGCCCGTTGCCGGGAATGAGCTTCAGACCTTCTGCGGTGTAGTGCTCGATCGTCGCGCCGGCCGGTGCCGGCCCTTGCGCGCAGATCACTTCCACCTTGTCCTTCTTCCTCGAATAGATGACTGCGGGCATGTCTCCGCCGGGACCGCAGAGATGCGGTTCGACGATCTGCAGCACGAAGCCCGCAGCCACCGCCGCGTCGAACGCATTTCCACCTTTCTCGAGGATGCTCATGCCGACGGCCGAGGCAATCCAGTGGGTGGAAGTGAACACGCCGAAAGTGCCGAGAATTTCTGGTCTTGTGGTGAATTCAGTCATTGGTAGGATGTCCTCTTGAATTGCATGCGGTCGGGGATAAGCGCCGGCGCAAACCGTCGCCAAGGAGAGTGAAACCGATGGCGGCGGGAATGCCGGCACTGCCGGCAGCGAGCTCCGAAGCAGCGGCGAGCTCATGAGGCCTGACTCACGTTGGCCCCCTCCAGTTCGAAAGAGGTCGCTCGGATCAGGCATTCCTGCAGCATCAAGAGATGTTGCCGCATCATCTCCCCCGCGCGCGCCGGATCGCGTGCCGCGATGGCGTCGATGATGCTGTGGTGTTGGGCAAGCGAGATGTTGACGGCATCGCTCGCATTGCGGGCCCGTTCGCGAATTGCCTGCCACGCTTCGTCCTGCCGGACGCGGTTGAGGACGTCGAACATTCTGAGAAAGAGCTGGTTGCCGGCACTTTGGGCGATCTGCCGATGCAGCGCTCCGTCCCACAGCTCCCTTGAATCCGCGTCTTCGCTTTCGGTGATCCTGGCAGCGAGGCGTCGCATGCGCTCAATGTCTTTCGGCCTTGCGCGCATTGCCGCAAGCTGGGCAAGCTGAGGCTCGATGCGAAGGCGCACTTCCATGATTTCCATGAAATCGGTACCAGCCACGACCGCGCCGACGTCCTCGCTGAAAGGTTCGGGCCGCTCGCCAATGAAGGTTCCGGCGCCTTGCCTGCGCCAGATCAGTCCTTCCGATTCCAGGACCTCGAGTGCGCGCCTGACGGCCCGGCGTCCGGTGCCCAACATCTGGGACATCGTCCGCTCGGTGGGAAGCCGGCCGTCCGCGCTCAAGGCCCCGTTCGCGAGCATGTCGCGGAGACGGTCCAGGGCGTAGTTGGCATTGTCGTGGTTCATCCTCCCCAAGGCGCACCAATCCGCGTACCAATTTCAATTGGTTCAGTGGACGGCATTTCACCGGATGCGTCAATATCGAATTGCTGCGGTAGGACCGAAAGTGGGGGAGGTTTTTGCGAGAGGGCTTTGAAACACTGTTTAATGAAGCGTTATTGTCGCCGATGGATCATTCTTCCATCACAATCGTTCTCTCCAACTCAAATTGCTTGTCGGGCCGTAACGGCATGGCATCGGGTATTTCAGAAGGAGAATGCACCATGAAAACGATCCTCGCGTTGAGCCTCTCGGCTGCAGCCGCCAGCATCGCAACCGCACATGTCGCGCAGGCAGCAGATGCCGTTACCTATCAGGAGCCCGCTCCGGCCTATGTCGAGACCGACGCCCGTAATGGCGTGAAGATCGGCTACCTGACCTGCGACATCGGCGGCGGCGTCGGCTATGTTATCGGTTCGGCCAAGGAGGTAGGCTGCGTCTTCACCTCGACGGATGGCGATCGGCACGATGCCTATGTGGGCAGCATCCGCAAGATGGGCATCGACCTCGGCTTCACGACGCGCGGCAAGATGGTCTGGGCAGTCTTCGCTCCGACTGCAGGCTATCACACCGGCTCGCTTGGCGGGCTTTACCAGGGGGCGACTGCCGAGGCGACCGTCGGTGCGGGCGTGGGGGCCAACATCCTGATCGGCGGCACGTCCGGTTCGATCCATCTGCAGACCGTCAGCGTACAAGGGCAACTCGGTCTCAATATTGCGGCGACCGGGACCTCGATGACACTGACGCCGGCTACCTGACCTTTGAGGGCGGCCCGTTCCGGCGGGTCCGCCCTCTGTCACCCGCTTCCTTTCGAGCATGCCAAAGGTAGCGCGCTCAACCGTCGGCTTGAGTCTCTGGCCGATCCGGGGTATTCGCGCCCCTTCTGACGAGCAAGCTCCGAGGCAAGCGTGACCAGCGAAATCCAGACACCCTATTACCTGATCGACAAATCCCGGTTGCTTCGCAACATGGAGAAGATCGCGCATGTGCGGGAAAAGTCCGGTGCCAAGGCCCTGCTGGCACTGAAATGCTTTGCCACCTGGTCGGTCTTCGATTTCATGCGCGATTACATGGACGGCACGACTTCGTCCTCGCTCAACGAGGTCCGTCTCGGTCACGAGCGTTTCGGCAAGGAAACGCACGCCTATTCCGTTGCCTATGCCGATTACGAGATCGACGAGGTCGTTTCCCATGCCGACAAGATCATCTTCAACTCGATCGGCCAGTTGCAGCGGTTCGAAAGTCAATCCTCGGGCATCACGCGCGGCCTGCGACTGAACCCCGGCGTTTCCTCTTCCTCTTTCGATCTCGCGGACCCCGCCCGGCCGTTCTCGCGGCTTGGTGAATGGGATGTCGCACAAGTCGAGCCTATCATGGACATGGTTTCCGGGTTCATGATCCACAACAATTGCGAAAACAGCGACTTTTCGCTGTTCGACAGAATGCTCGGCGAGATCGAGGAGAAGTTCGCGCCGCTGCTGAAAAAGGCTGAGTGGGTGAGCCTTGGTGGCGGCATTCTTTTTACCGGTGAGAACTACCCGGTCGATGCCTTCGCCGAGCGACTGAAGCGCTTCTCCGGAGACTACGGCGTACAGGTCTATCTTGAGCCGGGCGAGGCTTCGATCACCAAGTCGACCACGCTGGAAGTCACCGTGCTCGACAAGCTTTACAACGGCAAGGATCTTGTCGTGGTGGATTCGTCCATTGAAGCGCACATGCTGGATCTTCTGATCTATCGCGAAAGCGCGAAGGTTCATCCCAACCAGGGACCGCATCGTTACATGGTCTGCGGCAAGTCCTGCCTGGCCGGCGACATTTTCGGCGAGTTCGATTTTCCGAACGAGTTGAACGTCGGCGACCGGATCTCGATCCAGGATGCCGCCGGTTACACGATGGTCAAGAAAAACTGGTTTAACGGCGTGAAAATGCCGGCAATCGCCATCCGGGAACTGGATGGCAGCCTCAGGACGGTCCGCGAGTTCAACTACGCGGACTACGAACAGAGCCTCTCCTGAACGAAGATTCAGCGGGCTTTCTGACGATTGGACATAAGGAGTTGGTCCCCATCATGAAGAAGAACGTACTCATCGTCGGCGCCGGCGGCGTCGCGCAGGTGGTCGCGCACAAGTGCGCGCAGAACAACGACGTGCTTGGCGATATCCATATCGCATCGCGCACCAGGTCGAAATGCGATGCCATAATCGCTTCGGTACACGAGAAGAAGGCGATGAAGCAGCCGGGCGTCCTGGAAGCCCATGCGCTCGACGCACTCGACATCGAAGCCACCAAGGCGCTGATCAAGAAGACCAACTCCCAGATCGTCATCAATGTCGGCACCGCATTTCTCAACATGTCGGTGCTGCGCGCCTGCATGGATACCGGCGTCGCCTATATCGACACGGCAATCCACGAGGAGCCGAACAAGATCTGCGAAACGCCGCCGTGGTACGGAAACTATGAGTGGAAGCGGGCCGCCGAATGCGAGGAAAAGGGCATTACCGCGATCCTCGGCGCCGGCTTCGACCCGGGTGTCGTCAACGCCTATGCGCGGCTGGCAAAGGATGAATATCTCGACAAGGTCACCGACGTCGACATCGTCGATATCAATGCCGGCAGCCACGGCAAGTACTTCGCCACGAACTTCGATCCGGAGATCAATTTCCGCGAGTTCACCGGCGTCGTCTACTCGTGGCAGAACGGCGAGTGGAACGTCAACAAGATGTTCGAGATCGGCAAGGATTACGATCTCCCGGTGGTCGGCACCCGTCGCGCCTATCTCTGCGGCCATGACGAAGTGCATTCGCTGGCGAAGAACATGGAAGGCGCGGACGTGCGCTTCTGGATGGGCTTCGGCGATCACTACATCAACGTCTTCACCGTCCTGAAGAACATCGGCCTTCTCTCGGAGCAGCCGGTGAAATTGGCCGACGGCTCGGAAGTCGTGCCGCTGAAGGTCGTCAAGGCCTGCCTGCCCGATCCGGCGTCTTTGGCTCCCGACTACGAGGGCAAGACCTGCATCGGCGACTTCGTGAAGGGCATCAAGGACGGCAAGGAACGGACGGTGTTCATCTACAACGTCGCGGATCACAAGGAAGCCTATAACGAGGTCGGATCGCAGGGCATTTCCTATACCGCCGGCGTACCACCGGTCGCCGCTGCCATGCTCGTCGCCACCGGCGAGTGGGACGTGAAGAAGATGGCGAATGTCGAGGAACTGCCGCCGCGTCCGTTCCTCAATATCCTCAACAAGATCGGCCTGCAGACCTGCATCCGCGACGAAAACGGCGAACGCGAACTGCATGTCGACTGATCACCAG
>DASUPM010000025.1:0-2867 GCA_036281095.1 Pseudorhizobium sp. | reverse complement strand
CTGTTCGCCCTTTTTCCCTGCGGGCTGAGGGGCAGGTAGCGACCTGTCGAAAAGAGTTCCGGCTGCCGCTGGCGCAACTGCAAAACGGTCCGGATGATAGCCTGTTTCAGCCGACCGCTTCGCCAGTCCTCTTCGCCGGACGGCAGCCGTGTGTCCTTGTCCAGGCTTTGTGCCAGCTTGGCGAAATCCGGCGGGCGGCGGTTGTCCGGGTCGACCAGACTGAGATCAAGCTGTTCGCTTCCCTGATAGATGTCCGGCACGCCCGGCGCCGTCAGCTTGATCAGCGTCTGGGTAATACCGTTGACGAGGCCGGCACGGATGAACGGCTCCAGCGTCGCCGTGAAATCGACAAGGAACTCAGCGTTATCCGGTGACAGCAGCCGGCTGACATAGGCTTTTACCGCGTCCTCGTAGCCCTGATTCACCTCGTTCCAGCTGGTGCGCTGCTTGGCCTCCCGAAGCGCTTTCTCGACATAGCCGAGAAACCGCTCCTGCAATGCGCCCAACTCCTCTGCATCGTCGGAGTTCAGGTGAACCGGCCATACGCCTGCCAGCGCCTGGTAGAGCATCCACTCGACCGCGGGTTCGGGCGCCGCGCCGTCGTCCAGAGCTGCCACCTGCCTTGCGTTCATGGCGCGCCAGCGCTCCACGCCATCGGCCCAGACCTCGGGCGCCTCGCTGATGCTGTAGAGACGCGCGCGCGCATCTTCCCCGCGCTTCGTGTCGTGTGTGGACGTACCGGAGAGCGCGTGCGGCTGGCGCTCGAGGCGTGTCTGCATCTCCCGGTGGAAGCGCTCGATCGAGGCCGTTCTGGGCTTTGCTTCGCCGCCCACCTCGTTCAGGGCAATGAACCGGTGATCGCGGAAGAAGAGCGTGTCCTCCAGGGACTTCGCCATCAGAGGGCCGGTGAGTTGCTGGAAGCGGGTGCGGAACAGGGCGGCGTCCTTTGCCTGTTCGGCATTTACATCGCCAGACAGCAGTCGCTGAATGAAGGCGAGGGCATTCGGGTCCGGTGCATGAGGCCCGCTTTCGACCGATTTCCCGATCTTGCCGAGGAGGTCTTTTCCTTCCTCCGGCATTCCCCGTTCCGTGCCGTAGGTCCGGTAGACCGGGAAGGCGACCAGCAGTTCGCGCAGCGCCTCGTGCATGGCCTCCGGCTGGATCTCCTCGCCGGCGGCTTCCGCTTCATGCAGTTTCACAGCAAGATTCTTCAGCGTTGCAACTTCGCCCTCGAAGTTGTTGTTTGCCATAAGAAGTTTCGCATCACGCAACTCCTCGACCGGATCGGCCTCGCGTCCCGTCACCGTTGCATAGGCGCGGGCTATCGCGTCGGCCTTCCCCCCGTCCACCAGCACGTCGGCAAGAGTGCCGATGAACTCGTAGCCCGTCGTTCCGGCAATCGGCCAGTCGGAGGGAATGTGTTCGCCTTCGCCGAGGATCTTCTCCACCACGATGTAGAGCTCCGGTCCGACGGCCTGCCGCAGCCTTTCCAGGTAGCCTTTCGGGTCGGCCAATCCATCGACATGGTCGATGCGCAAACCGTCGATGCGCCCTTCGCGAACGAGTTCCAGCACCGTCCGGTGGGCGGCATCGAAGACCTCCGGATCTTCGACCCTCAGGCCGACGAGGCCGGTGATCTCGAAAAAGCGGCGATAGCTGAGGTCGCGCGGGGCATCCCGCCAGGACATCAGGCGCCATGGCTGACGTTCATGAAGCGCCGCGATGCCGGAAGCGTCGGCGATTGCCAAAACGGCCCGTTCACGCCCCTCATAGCTCTCCGGCGTCAGTGGATAGAGGGTGTCGTAGTAGGCGAGCACCGGCCTGCCGGTTTTGGGATCGGCCTTGACCGAAATCTCCCCGTTGGCGGCCGCCGTCTCGAACGTGTCGCCGAGGAAGGGAAGCGTCAGCCTGCGGCTCCAGTCGATGTCGAAATAGCGGGCATAGCGGCTCCTCTGCCCATGCTCTACGACATCGTGCCACCAGGAGTTCTCCAGCGACGCCGCCATGTGATTGGGCACGATGTCGAGGATCAATCCAAGCCCGTGGCGCTGCAGCGTGTCGGACAGGCGGTCGAAGCCCTCCCGGCCGCCGAGCGTCGGGTCGAACTCGTTCGCGTCGGTCACGTCATAGCCATGGGTCGAGCCTCTGGTCGCGGTGAAGATGGGCGAGGCGTAGAGATGGCTGATGCCGAGGCGCTGGAGATAGGGGATGAGTTCGACTGCCTTGTCGAAGGTCATGCCGCCGCGGAACTGGAGGCGGTAGGTCGAGGAGGGGATCTTCACGCCTCGCCTCCGGCTTTGACCGTAACGACGATTGCGGTCGCCGCGATGCTGCCGTCGGCGGCGACGGCATCCGGGGGAGAGCGGAAGATGGCGTCGCCCGGAAGCTCGGGTATCGCTCGGGGGTCAGTGCCAAGGTTGATCGCCATTCCCCAGTGCCCGTCCGGGAAGTCCCACCGGACCGCGACCAAGCCCTCTTCGGCTTTCAGGACCCTGCCGCCGGCCTTGCGGGCTGTACGGATCAGCGGGACGATCGTCTCCCTGCGGAGCGCGAGAAGCTGCTTCGTCAGTTCCATCCATTCCCGGCCCTCGGTGCTTTCCCGCCTGGCCCAGTCGAGCTTGCAGTCGGTGAAGGTCGTCGAGGCGTTTGGATCGGGAATTTCCTCTTCTCCGTGGCCGTGGCCGGCATGGCCTTCGAACTCCTTGCGCCGCCCCTCGCGCACCGCCTTGGCGAGATCGCCGTGGAAATCGGTGAAGAACAGGAAGGGCCGCGTTTCACCGAACTCCTCGCCCATGAACAGGAGAGGGACATGCGGCGACAGGAGCAGGGCGGAGAGCAGCACCTTTACCTTGTCGGGACCGGCGAGC
>DASUPM010000024.1:0-9141 GCA_036281095.1 Pseudorhizobium sp. | reverse complement strand
GGCGCCGGGAAATGTCTTCAGCGTTTCGCAGGCGGCTACGTGCTTCATGCGCTTCAACGTCGCGCAATGTAGCGATCCGCGCATTTTTGCGGTTCTGGCGCGAGCGATGGATGGCGTCAGCGCCGCCGGACCGGCAGAGGTCAGGGAAGGGTAGCGGTCGGCGGATTTTTCCGCCGCTGGGTGCCGATCCACGTCGTCAGGTCCGCAAACGGCATCGGGCGGGCGTAGAGATAGCCCTGCGCGAAGCGGCAGCCGAGCATCCGCAGGGTTTCCGCATCCTCGGCCGTCTCCACGCCCTCCATCACGATGTCGATGGAAAGCGCGTGGCCCATCCCGACGAGAGCAGCGACGAGCGCCTGGTTCTCGCGGCTGGCGGCGATGCCCGTGACGAAGCTGCGGTCGATCTTGAGACGGTCTATCCGCAATCCGACGAGGTAGGCCAGCGAGGAATGCCCCATGCCGAAATCGTCGACGGCAAGCCGGAAGCCTGCCTCTTCAAGCCGGGCAAGCTCCGTTCCGGCCGTCGCCTTGTCGAGAAGCGCATCTTCGGTAATCTCGATCTCGATCTGCGAAGGGTGGATGCCTGCCGCAATGACGATCTCCTGCAGCGATCGGGAGATCGAATAGGCGCTGAATTCCTCCGGTGAGACGTTGATGGAGACGGGGACGCCCTGGAGCCCGAACCGGGGCAGGGAGGCCGCCAGTTCGGCAGCCTCGGCGGCGACATGGACTGTCAGCATCCTGGAAAGATGGATCGCCTTCGCCGCCTGCACGATTTCCGGCGGCGCAACCGCACCGACCTCCGGATGCGTCCAGCGCAACAGCGCCTCGAAGCCGACGATGTCGCCGTCGAGCAGGCTGACCTGCGGCTGGTAGAAGACCCTGATCTCGCCCGTGGCGATGGCCTGCTCCAGTGCCATCTCGATCTGCTTCTGGCGGTCCAGCCGGCGCTTGATCTCAGGATTGAAGATGCAGACGCGGCGTCTGCCTTGTTCCTTCGCGGCATAAAGCGCGATATCGGCGGAGGCGAAGATTTCTTCCGGGGTCGTTCCGTGCTCTGGAAAAACCGCGAGCCCGACACTGGCACCGCTGGTGACGGGCAGCCCGTCGATCAAGACCGTCTGGGTTCCGGCATCGAGGATTCTTTGAGCGATCGCCTCCGCTCTTTCCTTTGCGTCGTCGCCCTGCACGACGACGGCGAATTCGTCGCCTCCCAGCCGTACGACAAGAACCGAGGAATCCTTCAAGGCCATGAGGCGCGAGGCGAAGGCCGTCAACACGGCGTCGCCGGCGGCGTGTCCCAGGGTGTCGTTGATGAGCTTGAACCGGTCGAGATCGATGACGAGAAGCGTCACGGGCCGGCCGATCCTGCCGTTGCGTTCGAGGATTTCGGTGAGGCCGGTATTGAACGCGGCACGATTGCCGAGGCCCGTCAGCGGATCGTGGGTTGCCAGAATTTCAAGCTGGACGTTCGAGGCGCGGATTTCCGCGTTGGCCGCAGACAGCGAACCGGCGAGCGATACGGCCTGCAGCCGGGCGCCATGGCTTTCGATGAAGCTGGCTTCGCTGTGCCTGCTGCTGCGCACCATCATGACCATCAGCAAGGCGACGTCGAGCGCCACGACGATGTTGACCATAGATCCCGTCAACACGAGCGATGTGATCGCTGAAAGCATCTGGGGGGCGCAGAAGGCGATCGGAACATTGGAGCACGCAAGGCTCTGGATGACTGCGCCCGAGCAGATGGCCGCGATGATGAAGATCACGTAGGCGTGTGCCGCGTCGCTGTGGAGCGCGGAGTCGAGAAAGGGGGCGACGGCCCACAGGCAGCCACTGAGAGCGGCCCCGGCGATGAGGATGCGGAGCGTGAGATCCGGATCGAGGCTCGCCAGATCCTTCGCGCGGACGGCGTTCGCGACGGCATAGCGGATCATGTTCAGCGTGAAGACCGCGCAAAACCAGAGGACGATCTGGCGCGAGGGGCGCTGCATCCAGAGGATCGCGACCATGGTCAGGGCGACGAAGCTGTTTGCCCATATGGAGAGGACAAGCGACCTCAGCACATGCTGGGCCTGGGCAGAGCGGATTCCCGACGCCATCTCGTTCGCATCTGCTGGGCGGGCTGTCACCATCATACCTTACCACCGGCGGAACCTCCGCCACGTAAGGTATGTAAGTATCCACTTATAACCTGAAATCAACAAATACTGTTCGCGGATCGAGGCTATTCCGGCGGCACCGGGGTCGGATTTCCGTCCTCGTCGAGGGCCACCATGATGAAGGTGCCGGCGGTGACCTTTTCCAGGATGCGATGGCGGGCGCGATGCGCCCAGGCCTCCACCTGCAACGTGATCGAGGTGCGGCCGACCCGCACGATTTCGGTGTAGACGTTCAGGGTGTCGCCGATCTTCACCGGCAGCTCGAAGGCCATTTCCTTGACTGCCGCGGTGACGACGCGCCCGCGCGCCCGTTCGGCGGCGCGAATGCCGCTTGCAAGGTCCATCTGCGCCATAACCCAGCCGCCGAAGATGTCTCCGGCGGCGTTGGCGTCGGCGGGCATGGCGAGCGTCCGCAGCGTCAGTTCGCCGGTAGGGAGTGTTTCGTCCGTCATGCGTCTCGCCCCTTTGCGAAGACCTTGAGGTCGGAAAAGTGCAGCGCCGTCGGCAGCGGCGAGATGATTGTCACGTAGCGTGCTTCGGTCGGCGGTACTTCGGCCTCGCCGTAGGGCGCAACCCCTGCAGCGAATGCGGCGCCCGTCGCGAGTTCGAAGATGTCGCCCGTTGTATGATCCTCATTGCGGGACAGGATGCAGTAGAGCGTACGCGCCCGGTCCTGGTGACCATCGGTGCGGTTGCCGATCCCGATCCGGCCGACGGTCAGAAGCTCGCCGAGGTCGATCTTGATGAACTGGTTGAAGCCGAATCCGGTATGGAAGAAGAAGGGGCTCGCCGCCTGTACCTGCCCACGGGTCTGCATGCCCGGATAGGCCGTGCTCAGCAGATAGGTCTTGCCCGCGGCGACCTCGCGATAGTCATCCGGTTCGCCTGCCGGCTTCAGGGCCGCCGCAAGCCGGCGCTGCACGGTCGCGATGTTGCTCGCGAGGAATTCCTGCCGGTTGAGGATCGCCGGCTCGTTCGGAAACTCGCCGATCAGGTCCACCGTGTCCTCGAGCATCTTGACCCTGGACTCCAGAGGCCGCGGGCCGCCCAGCCATTCCTCGCCGAGGAACATCGGCGGCTTTGCGGAAACGTTGCGGCTCACGTCGTCGGGATGCGGCAGGAGCGGCGGATACTTGGCGTCCGCCGCGCGATCCTTGCGCAGATAGGTGAGCTCCAGGACGTTCGGGATGCGGATCTCCGTCCCCGGGATCGTGAACTCGCCGCAGCAATTGTTCGGATGGGCGTGGACGGGCACGAAGATGTCCGACAGCTTACGGAAGAAGGGCGCCAGCACCGTCCGGAGAATGTCGGCGTCCTGGATCGCCCACATTGCGTGGACCTCGATGACGATGATGCGGAACCGCGACAGTGCTTCTGCAGAAGCCGAAAGGAGGTTGCGGTATTCGGCGCCTTCGATGTCGATCTGAAGAAGAAGGTCTCCCTCGGGCGCCACCGTCCCAATCCACTCGGCCAGGTCGAGATTGTTTTCGCCCGGTTCCGGCGACAGCCATTTCTTTGCGAAGGTCTGGCGTCCCTCGATCAGCGGCGTCGTCATCTTCTCCACATCGCTGGAGTAGTCGCACATATGGCAGTCCATGCCGTAGCGCTCGACCACGGTGTCTTCGAAGTACTTGAAATTGTTCACGCCGGGGGAGAAGCAGGCGGTAATCCCGTCAAGATCGTCCGGAAGGAGGTAGGAGCCGTCCTTGTTGCCACCGATCCTGTGGAGCGGCTTCGGCGAAGCCGTGGGTTTCAGGAGCTCGAATACCTCCATCATCTCTGCCAGGGGTGCCTGCTCGTTGGTCGACGAGACCTCGTAGCCGAAAAAGTTCTTCATTCCCGCCAATCCTCAATCCGGGCAGCCTGTCTTTCCCGACTCGGCATCCATGGTCGCAAGCCACCTTACATGGCTTCCCAAGGCCGGCAATTACGGCAGCGAGCTTGCCTGGGCCTGTGATGTGCGGAGCCGCTTCTGCAGCGAGCATATCAGACTTTAGTCCTGTCTAATTCGCGCTGAGGGCGAGAACGGCTGCTTTCACTACCCGGTAACCTTCATCGGCTAGAACTGTCACACTTTGTTACAAAGGAGGGGGATAACATGCAGCGTTTGACGATATCTGCGAGGATGTACCTTCTGGTCTTCTTCGCGCTGGTGCTCATGGCGGGCGCGATGACATTCAGCCTGTTCCAGACCTACGCATCTTCCGAGCAGGAGCGGAAGGCCGGGCTGGACTTCATGGACGACATCGCGGTCAGCGTCCTGAACAGATACCACGACCTGGAAAAAGCCGGCACCATGACCCGCGATGAGGCCCAGGCCGAGGCGATGAAGGCGATCGGCGCCCTCCGCTATGCCGGAGGTAGCGGCTATTTCTGGATCAACGACATGCATCCCAACATGGTGATGCATCCGATCAAGCCGGAAATGAACGGCACCGACCTGTCGCAGAACAAGGACCCGAACGGCAAGTTTCTGTTCGTCGAGTTCGTCGATGTCGTGAAGGCCGGGGGAGAGGGCTTCGTCGACTACTACTGGCCGAAGCCGGGTGCGGAGCAGCCGGTGGAGAAATATTCGCACGTCATCGGCTTCGAGCCGTGGGGCTGGATCGTCGGTACGGGCGTCTACGTCGACGACCTCCATGCGATGTTTCGCGAGATGGCGATCACCTATGCATCGATCTTCGGCGCGGTTGCCGCGGCCCTCCTGGGCGGCGCGCTCGTCGTCATCCGCAGCGTGACCGGACCTCTCGGCAATGTCAGGGGCGTGCTGCAGAAGATCGCGGAAGGCGAGGCCAAGGTCTCCGTGCCGCATACGCAGCAAAAGAACGAGATGGGCGAAATGGCCCGGGCTCTCGTCGTGCTGCGGGACGCCGTTGAGGAGCGGCTGGCACTACAGCAGCGTGAAAGCGAACAGCAGCGGGCGCTTTCCGAAGAACGCTCCACCAACGAGCGCACGCTCACCGCGGCTTCGGAGCGGCAGGCACGGGCGATGGCGGAACTGGGCCGGGCGCTTTCGGCGCTGGCGCAGGGAGACCTCTCCGCCAGTGTCGCCGACCTCGGCAGCGACTACGCGGTCCTCCGCAACGATTTCAACAACGCCGTGACCTCGCTGCGCCAGACAATCGCCTCGATCAACGAGACGAGCCATGTCGTCCGTGACAGTGCGGCCGACATCAGCAGTGCGACGAACAATCTGTCGCGCCGGACCGAGCAGCAGGCGGCCTCCCTGGAGGAAACCGCTGCGGCGCTGGACGAGATCACCGCGACGGTGAAGACCGCGTCCGACCGGGCCGACGAGGCACGCAGCATGGTCGCCGAGACCAAGCAGAGCGCCGGCCGCTCGGGCGAGATCGTTCGCAGTGCGGTGGATGCCATGGGGCGGATCGAGGATTCCTCGAGCCGCATCAACCAGATCATCTCCGTCATCGACGAGATCGCCTTCCAGACCAACCTCCTGGCGCTCAATGCCGGCGTCGAAGCGGCCCGCGCAGGCGAGGCCGGCCGCGGCTTCGCCGTCGTCGCCCAGGAAGTCCGCGAACTGGCACAGCGT
Source organism: Pseudorhizobium sp. (assembly GCA_036281095.1). Taxonomy (GTDB): domain Bacteria; phylum Pseudomonadota; class Alphaproteobacteria; order Rhizobiales; family Rhizobiaceae; genus Neorhizobium. Next base: position 3,432 of record DASUPM010000024.1, on the reverse strand, counting down.
TCGGCCAACGCCGCAAAGGAGATCAAGACGCTGATCAGCAATTCTGCCCGCGAAGTGGAAAGCGGCGTCTCGCTGGTCCGCTCGACCGGCGATGCACTGGTGGAGATCGCGCAACTGGTCGAACGGGTCAACGCGCATGTGGAAACCATCGCGACGGCCTCCCGCGAACAGGCGACGGCCCTGCAGGAGATCAACTCCTCCGTCAACCAGATGGACCAGATGACCCAGCAGAACGCGGCGATGGTGGAGGAAACGACGGCTGCCAGCCAGACGCTCGCCGAGCAGAGCATCCAGTTGCAGCATCTGCTTTCGGCCTTCTGCCTGGACGGCCAGGCGTCGGTTGCGAGCCACGGCGCCCGCGCCGCCTGAGGCACGCACATCCATCTGAATCAATGTCCGCCGGGTCGATCAGCCCGGCGGATTTTCTTTGGCGGCGATTGTTCTGCGAAGGCGCGGTTTCAGCGGGTGCGGGCGGGAGGCGTCGGCCACGACAATGCCGTGGAATAGCCTTGCTTGGGCAAGCCTTCGTTTACCTGATTTCCCTAAAATTCGTCGCAGTGCCATTTCGGCACCGAGAGCGGCAATTGGTATGGCGTATGCTTCCCTTTCGCAGCGGGTTCTTGCCTCGCTGATGATCACGACGATGCTGGTGAGCTGCTCCGCCGAAGGGCTGGTGCCGCCCGCCGGCATCGACAGCGAAACGCGGGTGAGCGCGATCGGGCCGATGTCGGAGCCGGTCGGGTCCCAGTCTCCGTATCAGGCGCCCGTTGCCCCGATGGCGCAGGTGAGCGGCGGATATGGCACTCCCTATCCGCAGCCCGGTTATCCCGCCTATCCAGAGGAGGCGGCTGCCCAGTCCGCGCCGCTGCAGCAGCCGATGTCCGCAGCACCGGCATCGGCCGGCCGGCTGCCGATGATCGACAGCGACGAGGCGATGGGCATGCAGGCCGCCGGCGGTTCCGCGGCCGTCCCCGAAGAGGGCGTCAACATGGACGCCCAGTTCGGCTTCCTGCAGCCTCCCGCCGATGCGCAGGTCGTGGGGCTTGCGCAGGAGCAGGACCAGATGATCGCCGAAGGGGCGACGAGCCAGCCGGTGGTAGCCGGCATCGGCACGGACGCGCCCGTTGCGGTGGGCGCCGCCGCGGGCTTTCCCGCAGCAGCGGACGACCAGACCATCACGATCCCGCCGAAGCGGCAGGGCGCAGGCCTTGCAGGCGGCGTGCCGGACGAACGGCTGGTCTGGGGTGACCAGACGCCGGTGGTGGCGCCGACGCGCCTGCCGCCGGAGGAGCCGCAGCAGGTCGCGATGCTGGCGCCGAACAATCCGATGACCGAGCGCGAGCCGGTCCGGCCGCGCGCGGTGATGCCGAAGTCGGAGGTGAGCTGCCGGGCCGAACTGCGCCGCCTCGGCGTCGAGTTCCGCGACATCCAGCGCATCTACGACGGCCCGAGCTGCGGGATCGAACACCCCGTGCTGCTGAGCGGCTTTTCCGGCGGCATCAACCTGAAGCCGGCGACCAAGCTCAACTGCCAGACCACGCTTGCGCTGGCGAAATGGGTGAAGTTCGAGCTCGCGCCGTCCTCCCGCTACCGCTACCTCTCCGGCGTGCGGACCATCGAATCCATGGGCGGCTATTCCTGCCGCCGGATGAACAACAGCCGCCAGAAGCGCAATCCCATGTCCGAACATGCGCGCGGCAACGCAATCGATCTCGGCAAGTTCGTGCTGAAGAACGGCAAGAAGATCGACGTGCGCAAGAAGAACATCTTTGCCTTCCGGGAGCGGGGTCTCCTGAACACGGTGCGCGACGACAGCTGCAAGTATTTCCATACGGTGCTCGGCCCCGGCAGCAACAAGGAACACTGGAACCACTTCCATTTCGACCTGAGGTCGCGGCGGTCCGGCTCCAAGTATTGCGATTAGCGCGTCAGGCCTTGAGGCGGCCGGCAGAACGACTCGTTGCCCTGCGCGCTTGTCTGACAACTCGGTTGATGCAAGAAGGGTGCGTGTAGTTCCCACGCGGCCGCCGGCCGCCTTTCCTCGTGACGTGCAATGCCTTCCATCCCTGAAATACTCGCCTTCGCCGTCGCGCTTGCGGCCGCAGGTGCTCTTGCGGGCCTGCTGGCCGGCATGTTCGGCATCGGCGGCGGCGCGATCCTCGTACCGATCTTCTTTCATGTATTCGGTCTGCTGGAGGTTCCCGAGGAGGTGCGCATGCAGCTCGCTCTCGGCACGTCTCTCGCCATCATCGTGCCGACATCGGTCCGCTCTTTCATGGCGCACCGGCAAAAGGGGGCGGTCGATACCGCCTTGCTGAAGGGATGGATCATCGCGGTGCCCCTCGGGACGCTATTGGCCGCCTATATCGCTGCCAAGGCGTCGAGCGTCGAACTGCGCATCATCTTTGCCGTCATCGCGCTGGCGCTCGCCTTCCGGATGATCTTCAACCGCGCGAGCTGGCAGCTCGGCACCGAGCTGCCGCGCAACCCGGCGCGGTTCCTGGTCGGCACGGGGATCGGCATCCTCTCCGGGCTGATGGGCATCGGCGGAGGCGTCCTCAACAACACCTTCATGACGCTCTACGGCCGCCCGATCCATCAGGCGGTGGCGACCTCGGCCGGCATCGGGGTGCTGATCTCGCTGCCAGGTCTCGTCGGCTATGTCTGGGGCGGCTGGGGAGAGGCAGGACTGCCGCCGTTCTCCACCGGATACATCAACTGGCTGGCGGTGGCGTTGCTGATCCCGATCACGCTTTCGCTTGCGCCTGTCGGCGCGCAGCTGGCGCACGCCATGTCCAAGCGGCAGCTCGAGATCGGCTTCGGACTTTTCCTGATAACCGTATCGCTGCAGTTCTTTCTGACCATTGTCGTCTGACCGTCATTGGCCGGCCCCGCCGAACGCACTGTTTCTTCTGCGGGGATGGTTTCGGCGAGCATGGTGACTATATTCGGCGCCACTCCGACGAAAAATTCTTGCAAAGAACGGTCCGCATGGCGCCCATCGTATCCATCCGTAATCTCACCAAGACCTACGGCAACGGCTTTGAAGCCCTCAAGGGCATTGACCTGGAGATCGCGAAGGGTGAGATCCTCGCTCTGCTCGGCCCGAACGGCGCAGGCAAGACGACACTGATCTCCATCGTCTGCGGCCTCGTCAATCCGAGCGGCGGCCAGGTTCTGGTCGGCGGCCACGACGTCGTCAGGGATTTCCGCAAGACGCGGGCGCTGATCGGGCTCGTTCCCCAGGAACTGACGACCGACCAGTTCGAGACCGTCTGGAACACCGTGACCTTCTCGCGCGGCCTGCACGGCAAGTCCGCCGACCCGAAGCGGATCGAGAGGATCCTCAGGGACCTGTCGCTCTGGGAAAAACGCGACAACATGCTGCGGGAACTGTCCGGCGGCATGAAGCGGCGCGTGCTGATCGCCAAG
>DASUPM010000023.1:0-2193 GCA_036281095.1 Pseudorhizobium sp. | reverse complement strand
CCATCGGCATCGGCGGGTTCCCGCGCGGTCGCGTCGTCGAGGTCTACGGCCCGGAGTCCTCCGGCAAGACGACGCTGGCGCTTTCGGTGGTCGCCCAGGCGCAGAAGCGCGGCGGCGTCGCCGCCTTCATCGACGCCGAGCACGCCCTGGACGCCGAGTACGCGCGGAAGCTCGGCGTCGACATCGACAACCTGCTGGTGTCGCAGCCGGACAGCGGCGAGCAGGCGCTGGAGATCGCCGAGATGCTGGTGCGCAGCAACGCGGTCGACATCATCGTCGTCGACTCGGTGGCCGCCCTGGTGCCGAAGGCGGAGCTCGAGGGGGAGATGGGCGACTCGCACGTCGGCCTGCAGGCGCGGCTGATGAGCCAGGCGCTGCGCAAGCTGACCGCCTCGATCTCCAGGTCGAAGACGATGGTGATCTTCATCAACCAGATCCGCATGAAGATCGGCGTGATGTTCGGCTCGCCGGAAACCACGACCGGCGGCAATGCGTTGAAGTTCTACGCGTCCGTCCGTCTCGACATCCGCCGCATCGGCTCGGTCAAGGAGCGCGAGGAAGTCGTCGGCAACCAGACCCGCGTCAAGGTGGTCAAGAACAAGATGGCGCCGCCCTTCAAGCAGGTGGAATTCGACATCATGTACGGCGAGGGCGTCTCCAAGACCGGCGAACTGGTGGATCTCGGCGTCAAGGCCGGCATCGTGGAGAAGTCCGGCGCCTGGTTCTCCTACAACAGCCAGAGGCTCGGGCAGGGGCGTGAGAATGCCAAGACCTTCCTGCGCGACAATCCGGCACTTGCCCAGGAAATCGAACTGGCGCTTCGCCAGAACGCCGGTCTGATCGCCGACCGGTTCCTGCAGAACGGCGGTCCCGAGACGGGCGACGACGGGGACGACGCGGGCGACGCATAAGGCCGCCTGCACCTCCTGCGGCATCCGGACCGGCCGGCATCTGTCAAAGATGCGCGGCCGGTTCTGCGTTTGGCTGGACAGTGCCGGACACGAACGATAAAAGCCAATGGTTTTCAGTGACGGACCCGCATCTGGCGGAACAAAGGGCGTAGCATGAGCGGTGTGAATGACATCCGGTCGACCTTCCTCGACTATTTCCGAAAGAACGGCCATGAGGTGGTGTCGTCCAGTCCGCTCGTTCCGCGCAACGACCCGACGCTGATGTTCACCAATGCCGGCATGGTGCAGTTCAAGAACGTTTTCACCGGGCTGGAAACGCGTCCCTATTCGACGGCGACCACCTCGCAGAAATGCGTACGCGCCGGCGGCAAGCATAATGACCTCGACAATGTCGGCTATACCGCCCGGCATCTGACCTTCTTCGAAATGCTCGGCAACTTCTCCTTCGGCGACTATTTCAAGGAGCGCGCGATCGAGCTGGCCTGGAACCTGGTGACGAAGGGGTTCGACCTCCCGAAGCATCGCCTGCTCGTGACGGTCTATTCGGAGGATGAGGAGGCGGCCACCCTCTGGAAGAAGATCGCCGGTTTCTCCGACGACAAGATCATCCGGATCCCGACCTCCGACAATTTCTGGCAGATGGGCGATACCGGCTCCTGCGGCCCGTGCTCGGAAATCTTCATCGACCAGGGAGAGCACCTCTGGGGCGGCCCTCCCGGCTCGCCGGAAGAGGATGGCGACCGCTTCCTGGAATTCTGGAACCTCGTTTTCATGCAGTTCGACCAGTCGGCGCCGGGCGAGCGGACCCTCTTGCCCCGTCCGTCGATCGACACAGGCATGGGCCTGGAGCGCATGGCCTGCATCCTGCAGGGCGTGCCGAGCGTGTTCGATACCGACCTCTTCCGCACCGTGATTGCCGCGACGGAGGAGGTGATCGGCGCCAGGGCCGAGGGAGACCAGGCCGCAAGCTTCCGCGTGATTGCCGACCACCTGCGCTCGTCCGCGTTCCTGATCGCCGACGGCGTCCTGCCCTCCAATGAAGGCCGCGGTTACGTGCTGCGCCGGATCATGCGTCGCGCCATGCGCCACATGCAGCTTCTCGGCGCACGCGAGCCGCTGATGTACAAGCTCCTGCCGACGCTGGTGCAGGAGATGGGCCGGGCCTATCCGGAACTCGTTCGGGCCGAGGCCCTGACATCGGAAACGCTGAAGCTCGAGGCGACGCGCTTCCGCAAGACGCTGGACCGCGGGCTGACGCTGCTTGCGGATGCGACGGCGGACC
>DASUPM010000022.1:0-4823 GCA_036281095.1 Pseudorhizobium sp. | reverse complement strand
ACGGCGGCCGGCCGCGATCGCTCCGACCTGGGAACTGACGAGTGACAGGCGGCGGGCGTGGAATGCGCCTCCTAATGCGATCTGCGCCAGCTTTTCCCCGTACCAACTCGCTTCCACGATCCGCGCCTCGAAACCGGCATGATCGAGGGCATTCTGAAGTGCCGCAGGAGAAGCCGAGGCATTGATGAGCACATCACAGTCCATCGGCATATCCGGTGGCGGGCGAAACTCTAGGCCCAGAGCTTCCGCGGTCACCGCGCGCGACGGTGACGTATCGCAGATGGTGACGTCGGTCGCCGGGATGCGGGCAGCAATATAGGCCGCGAGCAGCCCAACGACACCTGCGCCGAAGATCGCGACACGATCACCCGGCATGATCCCGGCATCCCAGACGATGTTGAGCGCCGTCTCCATATTGGCTGCCAGCACCGCCCGCTCCGAAGGCAGGCTCTCCGGCAACGGGTGAACATCTGTCGCCTTGACGCGAAAACGGCTCTGATGCGGATGCAGGCAGAAGATCCGTCGGGCGACAAGGCGGTCAGGCCCCTCCTCCACGGTGCCTACTGCGGCGTAACCGTACTTCACCGGAAACGGCATCTCACCCTGCTGATGAGGGGCTCGCATGCGAACGAACTCGCTTGCCGGCACGAGCCCGTGGAAAACCAGGGACTCCGTTCCCCTGCTGATTCCGCTGAATTCGGTCCTCACCGTGACATCGCCTTGTCCAAGCGGCGGCATAGTCTCTTCCCGCAGCGCGCATCGGCCCGGATCTTCGAACCAGAAGGCTATCGTCTGATCGGAACGGGGCGAGAGGGAGGGTGCCGTTTGCTTCGCTGCCAAAATCGCCCTCCTCTTCTCGATCACCGGCGTTGCCAACTTAGGAAGAATGACGGCAACGACAAGGGACCGAGCCTGCCCCGCGTCCGGCAGTCTATCACGTTTAATTGACGTTTTCCGCCACCTGCTCGCGTGCACAATGCACTCCATTTACAGCCGTGGAGGAGGCTGTCATGAATAGTTCACGAAACCTGGAGGCAGCACCGGGCAAGAGCGTGGGACATCGAACCGAACACTCCGCGAGAGGTTGGGAATGCACCGGCTCCGAACTGCCCGCTGGCCGACAAGCTTGCGCGTGGGACACCCGGCATCCATCAGATGCTGTCGACATGTTTTCGTGTGCCGCGGAGCCTTCCGATGGCTGACCATGTTGGATTGACCGGCCTTCCCCTTTCAACGGCAGCCCGGACCCAAACCCCGCCGCTGGTTTACATCCAGGCGGCGCTATCCATCCTGGTAGGCCTGATCGCAATCATTGCGTTCTTCCGCCTCGTCGGCACGCGATTGAACACACCACCACAAGCCGTTTGGTTGAGCCTGCTCCTTTACGCGGCCATATCCATTACCGTGCTTGCAAAGCTGCCGACCTATTCTCACGCAAGGTTCGGCCCGGCAAACGTCGTTACGACATTGCGGTCTGCCATAGTCGCCGCGATCGGGGGCATCGTACTGGCCGGGCAGCAGTTTCCCCATATTCTTTCACAAGATGCACTCTGGCTGGTGATGGGTGCCGCTGCATCCGTCTTGTTTCTGGACGGGTGCGACGGCTATCTCGCCCGCCGTTACGGCACCTCATCACGCTATGGCGCGCGGTTCGACATGGAAATCGATGCCCTGCTGATCCTGCTTCTGTCCGTGGCAGTCTTCCTGACGGGAAAGGCCGGCGCATGGGTCCTGTTGATCGGCCTGATGCGGTACGGTTTCCTGCTCGGTCAGATGACGTTCGAGCGGCTCTCGGGAGAGCTGGCCGATTCCCGTCGCCGGAAGGCGGTATGTGTGGCGCAAGGCATGGCTCTCTGTATCGGACTGGCGCCGGCGGCTCATCCGCGCATCAGCGCCCTAGTCCTTTCGTTCGCCCTGTTGTCGCTGATCTTGTCCTTTGCCGTCGATACGGCCTACCTCTGGAAACAGGGCAGAGAGACGCAGAATGGGTCCTGAGCTTTTCCGTGCAGCCGGTTCTTGCCGGTTCCTGCCGGCGTACTATGGCCGGGCAGGTTGATCATGCCGGGAGACGGGATCGCAGGTCGAGTCGGAGTTTCATCTCCCGATATGACGAGGCGATCGCCAGTCGGGAGCTTGATGACAGCGCTTCGCAGCGCGATCGCCTTGGCGATCCCTTGGCTTGTTCTCGGCCTTCGGACCAATCCGGCCGATCTTGCCCGATTTCCCGAGCCTGCCTTTCCGCTGGAAATCTGTGTCATTGCGCTGCTCGCCACACTGCTTCCGCTTAGGGCATATTCGCTCTTTCGCGCCGTGGCCGCCGTGGTGCTGGCGGCCATCCTGTTCCTGAAGCTCGCTGATCTTGGAACGGGAGCCGCCTTCCAGCGCCCATTCAACCCCTATGTCGACGTGAAGATCATGATCGATGGATGGAATCTCCTGAGCGGTTCCGTCGGACGGGCCGAGGCTGCCGCATATATCGGCGCCGGCATAGCGCTGTGGCTCGCGCTCGTGGCGATCTTCGTCTGGTCCCTCGGCGGGTTCAGGAGGCTTCGGCGCCCGGCTGCCCGCGGGGTCGCCGCCATCGCTGCGGCAGTACTGCTCGCCTGCGTGGCTGCGCCGGCCATCGGCTACGAAAGGATCCCGATCTCGGCGAAGGCTGCTCCCTACTTGGCCGACCGCATCGCCTTGATCCGGCACTCGGTCGCGGACCTTGCCGCCTTCGAAGCGGAGCTGGGCACGGATCCCATCGCCGACATCCCTGAACCTCGGCTCTTTTCTGTACTCGCGGGAACGGACGTCGCCGTCATCTTCGTGGAGTCCTACGGACGAAGCGCGATCGAGAGCCCGGCCTATGCGCGACCCGTAGCAGGCAGGCTGAGGGAAGTGGAGCGCGGTATTGCCGCAGCCGGCCTGCAGGTTCGTAGCGGCTGGCTGACCTCACCCACCGTCGGGGGGCTGAGCTGGCTCGCACACGGGACGCTGCTCTCGGGCCTCTGGACCGACAGCCAGGCACGATACGACCGGATGATCACCAGCGAACGCCGCACCATCAACAGGCTTTTCCGCCAGGCGGGCTGGCGCACTACCGCGATCATGCCGGCGATCACCATGGAATGGCCGGAGGGGGCATATTTCGGCTACGACACGGTCCGGGGCGCCGACGGGCTCGGTTACGAAGGCAAACCGTTCAATTGGGTCACGATGCCGGATCAGTACACACTTTCAGCCTTCGAGACGCTGGAGCGTCACCCGGGCCACACGCCGGTGATGGCGGAGATCGCATTGATCTCGAGCCACGCGCCGTGGACACCGATCCCGACACTGATCGACTGGGAAGAGCTGGACGACGGGCGCATCTTCGACGCCCAGGCGGAGGCCGGCGATCCGCCATCCGTTGTGTGGGCCGAACCCGACAGCATCCGCCGGCATTATCTGGCGTCGATCGAATATGTTCTGCAGACGCTCGGTTCCTACGTCGCACGCTACGGCGAAAACACGCTGTTCGTCGTCCTGGGCGATCACCAGCCTGCCGCGGTGATTACCGGTGAAAGTGGCTCGCGCGACGTACCGGTTCACATGATCGGCGACCCGGCGATGATCGCGCGCATTGCGGACTGGGGCTGGACCGAAGGCATGACGCCGGCGCTGGATCTGCCGCCTGTCCGCATGGACGGGTTTCGCGAGAGGTTCATCCGCGCATTCAGTGCCCCGAGGCGGGAAAATTCCTAGACGGCCTCCCGGCGTCCCGTCTCGGACGACCTCAGCAGCGCCTCGATCAGGCGGTGAACGTTCAGCGCTTCTCTGCCGCTGACCTTCGGCTCCCGGTCCCGCTCGACCGCGTCAATGAAATCTTCAAGGACTGCGCGATGATGCATGTGGGAAAACGCCATGGGATCGGCTCCGGCCCCGCCGCCCAATTCCCCATCGTCCTTCTCCACCACGGTTCCGTCATGGAAAGCTGCGATCAGCTTCGCCCCCTCGATGCGCGCCGTTCCCTTCGTCCCGATGATCTCGATTGCGTCCGGAAGTCCGGGATAAGCGCAGGTCGTGGCCGTAATGGTGCCGAGAGCGCCGTTGGCGAAGCGGAACGCACCGGTTACCAGGTCCTCGGTTTCCATCTGATGCACCGGGGTCGTCGTGGCATAGGCCGTGACCTCGACAGGCAAACCGGTGAGCGAAATGAGAAGATCGAGCGTGTGGATGCCCTGCGTGAGAAGCACTCCGCCGCCGTCGCGGGCCTTCGTACCTCTGCCCGGCTGGTCGTAGTAGCTCTGCGGTCTCCAGTTGAAGAGCCTCGCGGACGCTCCCACGATCTCGCCAAGCCGGCTTTCCCGGAGGATTTCGCCAAACGCAAGGCTTATCGGCCGAAACCGGTGCTGCAGGACAACCCCGAGACGCACTCCGGCCGCTTCGGCCGCCTCCACCAGGGCTTCGGCCCGCTCCAGCGACACGTCCAGCGGCTTTTCCAGCAGCACGTGCTTGCCTGACCGGGCCGCGCGCTCGACCAGTTCGAGGTGACTGTTCGGTGGCGTGAGGACAAGGACAGCATCGACGGCCGGATTGTCGAACAGACCGGCAAGATCCCCCGTTACGGGCAGTCCCCATTTCGCGCTGAAGGCTTCGCGTCTGGATGGCGTAGGGCTATAGGCTCCCGTAACCTCCAGGCGGTCCCGCAAATCGAGGAGGCTCTGCGCATGCGGCGCCGAAGCCATTCCAAGTCCGATCACACCTATCCGCATCGACGCCTCCTCCGAACTCCCGAGCCTTGGCTATCGCAGCAGCGAGGCATCCGCAACACTCATCATACAACATACTGCTTTTTG
>DASUPM010000021.1:0-3793 GCA_036281095.1 Pseudorhizobium sp. | reverse complement strand
GAAGGCGTTGACGAAGGCCCGGTCCATGCGTCGAGCGTGCGGCAGGACAGGCCATGCGGACAAGAGCCAAATGTGCGCTGGAAGCAGGGCTAACGGAACACGCTCGGCAGCCAGAGCGAGATGGCGGGCACGTAGGTTACGAGGCCGAGGACGATGATCCCCGACAGATAGAACGGCCAGATGGAGCGCATCGCCTGCCACACGGTAATCCTGCCGACGGCGCAGGCCACGAACTGCACCGCACCCACGGGCGGAGTGTTCAGGCCAATGCCGAGGTTGAGGATCAGAATGACGCCGAAATGGACGGGATCGACGCCGTAGGCGGCAACGACCGGCAGGAAGATGGGCGTGCAGATGATGATCATCGGTCCCATGTCCATGAAGGTGCCCAGAAGCAGCAACAGGACGTTGAGGAGCAGCAGGATCATCAAGGGATCCTGCGAGATGTTGTTGAGGATCTCGACGAGCTGAGCGGGTACGCGCAAATAGGCCATGAGCCAGGAGAACGAGGCCGCCGTTCCGATGATCAGCAGGACCATTGCCGTCGTCCGCACCGCGCCGAGGGTGGAATGCACGAAGGCGGACCAGCCGAGCGAGCGATAGACGAACAACGTGACCAACAGGGCGTAGAAGACGGCGATGCAGGAACTCTCCGTCGCGGTGAAGACGCCGGAGCGGACACCGCCGAAGATGATGCCGATCAGCATCAGGCCGGGCAGCGAGTTGAGGAGGTAGTAGCCGACGCGCCGGAAGCCCGGGAAGGTCTCGGTGGGGTATCCCCGGCTGCGGGCCACGAAGTAGGCGGTCATCATCAACGCAGCGGCGAAAAGCAGCCCGGGAATGATTCCCGCGGTGAAGAGGTCAGCGATGGAAATCTTGCCGCCCGCAGCGATCGAATAGATGATCATGTTGTGGGAGGGCGGCAGCAGCAGCGCAATCAAGGCTGCCATCGAGGTGACGTTGACCGCGTAGTCGGCCCCGTATCCGCGGGCCTTCATCTGCGGGATCATGAGGCCACCGACGGCCGCGGCTTCCGCAACTGCCGAGCCGGAGATGCCGCCGAAAAGCGTCGAGGCGGCGATGTTGACCTGGCCCAGCCCGCCGCGGACATGCCCGATCAGGGAGCCGGCGAATGCCACGATGCGTTGCGCGATCCCGCCGCGGACCATGAGGTCGCCGGCGTAGATGAAGAACGGCACCGCCAGCAGGGTGAAGACATTCATCCCCGAATTCATCTGCTGGAAGATGACCAGCGGCGGAAGGCCCATGTAGAGCACGGTAAGGAAGCTTGCCACGCCGAGGCAGAAGGCGATCGGCGTGCCGATCAACATCAGTATCGTGAAGCTGCCGAAGAGAATCCAGTGGGCCATGGGTCAGACCTCCTTCACCTGGTCAACAGTGGGAATGGGGTCATCCAAGGGGTCGACGTCTACGTCGTAGCCGGAGAACCGCAGAACCAGACGCTCCAGGGCGAACAATGAAATGAGCAGGCCGCCGAACGCCAGCGGGATGTAGCGGACGCCTTCCGGAATTCCCAGTGCCGGCATGCGTGCCGGCCATTGCAACTGGACGAGTTGGATGCCGTAAATGAGCATGCCGATCGAGAAGGCCAGCACCACGAGATCGGAGATGGCGCGCAGGTACTTCTTGCCTTCAGGAGGCAGCGCATAGAGAAGCACGTCGAAGCCCAGATGGTAGTTTTCCCGGACACCAACGGCGGCCCCCAGAAAGATGAACCAGCTCATCAGCATGACGGCGGTGATCTCGGTCCAGGTATTGCTCCAGTTGAGCACGAAACGGACGAAAACCTGCCACATGACGATGCCGGTCATCAGGACCAACCCGAAACCGGCAAGATACAGTGCCACGTCGCAGATCCATTTCAGCGCCAGCGGGAGTCCCCGCAGCGGTCTTTCCGCGACGTCGTGCGCCTCGCCTATGCTTTTTGCTTCCGCCATACTTATGTCCCTGGAATGCAGCCGTGAAGAAACGGGCGGGGCTGCAGGCCCCGCCCGGTATTGTTACTGAGTTTCCTGGATCCGCTTGACGAGGTCCTGGAGCTTCGGATCGGTCACGTGCTTGTCGTAGACCGGCTTCATCGCGTCGATGAAAGCCTGCTTCTCGAGTTCGTTGATCTCCGAGCCTGCTGCTTCCACCGTCTCGCGCGACTTGGCGACCTGCGCATCCCAGAGCTCGTACTGCTTCTGGACGCTGTCCTTGGCGGCCTGCTTCACGATCTTCTGATCCTCCGGCGACAGACGGTCCCAGGTGACCTTCGACATCACCAGGACTTCCGGCACGATCAGATGCTCGTCGAGCGAGAAATACTTGGCGACTTCGGAATGCTTGGCAGTGTCGTAGCTCGGGAAGTTGTTTTCCGCCCCGTCGATAACGCCGGTCTCGATGCCGCTATAGACTTCGCCGTACGGCATCGGGGTGGCGCTGGCGCCGAGGGCTGCGACCATGTCGACGAAGATGTCCGACTGCATGACGCGGAACTTCATGCCCTTCAGGTCGTCAACGGATTTGATCGGCTTGCTGGAGTTGTAGAAGGAGCGGGCGCCGCCGTCATAGAAGGCGAGGCCGATCACGCCGTGCGGTTCGAACGCTGCAAGAATCTCGTCCCCGATCGGGCCGTTCATGACCTTGCGGGCATGCTCGACCGAGCGGAAGATGTAGGGAAGCGAAGGTACCGTCGTTTCCGGGATGAGGCCGTTCCAGGGACCCATCGACGTGCGGTTCAGATCGATAACGCCCGTGCGGACCTGCTCGAGCGTATCAGCTTCCTGACCGAGCTGTGCCGAGTGATAGACCTCCACCTCGTAGCGGCCTTCCGTCCGTTCCTTCACCAGTTCGCCGAAATACTTCACCGCTTCGACGGTCGGATAACCGTCCGGATGCGTATCCGATGACCGCAGCACGGTTTGTGCCATTGCGGTGCCTGCCAGCATAGTTGCTGCGACCGTGAAGGCGGCAGCGAGCTTCCCAAGATGCAACATGATGTCCTCCCGTTTGCATCGGCGCCTTACGCGCCACTCAAAGCCGATACGCCTTTTTCGCCAGCGTATAGGCAAGCTCCTTGGCCAGATCGAAGGCTTCCTCCTCCCTCAACCTGTGTTCTGCGACGAGGCGCGCCAGGAAGGCACAATCCACTCGTCGAGCAATGTCATGCCGCGCCGGTATGGACGGGAAGGCGCGGGTATCGTCGTTGAAGCCGACCGTATTATAGAAGCCGGCGGTTTCGGTCGTCATCTCACGGAAGCGCCGCATGCCTTCCGGGCTGTCGTGGAACCACCAGGCCGGACCGAGCCGCAGGGCGGGGTAGACCCCTGCAAGCGGTGCCAGTTCCCGGGCGTAGGATGTCTCGTCCAGCGTGAACAGCACGACGGTCAGGTCGCGCTCCAGGCCGACCGCATCGAGAAGAGGCTTGAGCGCGCCGACATAGTCGGTGCGGCCCGGGATGTCGAAGCCCATGTCACGGCCATGGCGCGCGAGCATGGAAGGCGAGTGATTGCGCCGTGAGCCGGGATGAATCTGGAGGACGAGGCCGTCATCCAGGCTCATCTTCGCCATTTCCGTCAGCATCTGCCCGCGGAACAGGCGGTGATCGTCCGCTTCGCCCTTGCCGCTCCGGATCTTGTCGAACAGCGCGGCGGCTTCGGACGACGACAGATTGGCCGTGTCGGCGGTGGCGTGACCGTGATCCGACGAGGTGGCGCCGAAGGATTTGAAATAGGCGCGGCGCTTTCGGTGTGCGGCGAGATAGCCGTTCCAGCTTCCCGTGTCCTCGTTG
>DASUPM010000020.1:0-2828 GCA_036281095.1 Pseudorhizobium sp. | reverse complement strand
ACCGGCCTCCACACATGGACGGTTTCGGGGCCGGACGTCCACGCGCTCCAGGCCGAGCTGGAACATGCCGACGGCATCGACATGCTGGCCCCGTTCGGCACGAGCCTGCATGTTGCCGGCCGCGACGAACAGGCGCTGGAGGCCGCGATTGCGCCTTATCGCGAACGGCCGGGGCTCGCCTGGCAGCGCGGGGAACCGACGCTCGAGGATGCCTTCATCGACCTGATGCGGCAGTCGGAGGACAATTTCCGATGACGGCGGCCAACGGCAACAGCATCTCGTTTGCGCGCTTCTGGGCGATGACCGTCAAGGAATTCATCCAGATGACCCGCGACCGCATCACGCTCGCGACGATGATCATGATCCCCGTCATGCAATTGCTGCTCTTCGGCTTCGCGATCAACACGACGCCGCACGATCTTCCGACGGCCGTGCTGATGCGGGAGAACAGCGATGTCGGCCGTTCGATCCTCGCGGCACTGGAAAACACCGATTTCTTCGAGATCCGCTCCACCGTGACCCGGGCGGAAGACATGGACGCGCTGCTCAAGTCCGGCGAGGTTCTCTTCGCCGTCGAGATTCCGGAAGGCTTCGAGCGGGCGCTGCGGCGCGGGGAAACACCTTCGCTGCTGGTCGCCGCCGACGCCACCGATCCCGTCGCCTCCGGCTCGGCGCTCGGCGCCCTTTCAGGCGTGGTATCCTCGGCTCTGGCGAACGACCGGCAGATCGTCTTCTCCGAGCCGTCGCAACCGGCCTTCGAGATCGTCCAGCACCGCCGTTACAATCCGGCCGGCCTGTCCACCCTCAATATCGTCCCCGGACTGCTCGGCACGATCCTCACCATGACGCTGCTGATCTTCACCGCGCTGGCCGTGACCCGCGAACTGGAGCGGGGCACGATGGAAAACCTCCTGTCCATGCCGATCACGCCGCTGGAGATCATGCTCGGCAAGATCGCGCCCTATGTCGTCATCGGCCTCGTCCAGGCGCTGATCATCATCGGCGCGGGCATTTTCGTGTTCGCGGTTCCGGTGCTGGGCGATCCCCTGTCGCTGACGGCGGCCACCCTGCTCTTCGTCGTCGCCAATCTCTCGATCGGCTACACCTTCTCGACGGTCGCGGCCAACCAGCTCCAGGCGATACAGATGGCGATGATGTTCTTCCTGCCGAACATCCTGCTCTCCGGTTTCATGTTCCCCTTTTCCGGAATGCCGGACTGGGCGCAGTGGATCGGCGAAGCGCTGCCGCTTACGCATTATATCCGTGTGGTGCGGGCCATCATGCTGAAGGGCGCGGATATCGGCGACCTGACGCCGGACACGCTGGCCCTGTGCGGATTGACGCTCGTCGCCATGCTGATCGCCGTCCGTCGGTTCCGCCGTACGCTGGACTAGCCTCTTCGGCCTGCGGGGCCGTTCGTTAAAAAGCGAACCTTCCGTTTAGCCCTTCCTCCACGACTTGCGGCTATAGCTCGCGAAACGTTCATCTGCATGGACAGGAAGACGGCATGAAGACGTGCAACCAGGTGTCGCGGCTCCTGAGGGATCGCAGCGGCAATTTCGGCATGATGACGGCTATCCTGCTTCCGGTCCTGATCGGCGCGGGCGGCATCGCGCTCGATCTCACCAACATGATGATGTCGAAGACCCAGCTTCAGGAAGCCGCCGATTCCGCCGCGCTCGCCGCCTCCACGGCGCTCGCGACCGGCGAAGCCGCCGACGAGGCCGCAGCCGAGGCGCTCGCCAGGCAGTTCTTCACCGCCCAGATGGGCAATTACATGGGCGCCGAGGCAGCCGCCGACGTCGCGGCATCCACGTCCTTCGACGTTTCCACCACGACCAGCGGCGGCAACAAGAGCTACAAGATCGTCGTGGATTCCCGTTACGACCTGGCCCTGACGCCCCTCATGGGCGTGCTCGGCTACGAGACGATGGGCATAGCCGCCAGCAGTGCGAGCACGAGCGGATTAAAAACAAGCCAACCCGCACTTACCATGGCACTTGTTCTGGATGAATCCGGTTCGATGCACGGGTCGGTCGGGCAGCCAGGCGTGAACAAGCACGCTGCACTCAAAGCGGCCGCGACTGCGTTGTTCGACGCACTCGATAAAGCGGACCCAGACGAGAAGCTTGTTCGGACGGCAGTATACACCTACGACCAAAAAATGGTGTGGCACTCTCCGCCGGCGTGGGGCACGCTCGATTCCCGAAAAACGATGCAAAAGATCGTTGATGACAGTTACGGCACAACCAATGCCAACGAGCCTCTTAAGGAGGCGACCAATGCCATCAAACGTAACGCTGCCGGGAACGACAAAGAGTCCAAAGAGCACCAGAAGAAGGAAAATGAAACAGTCAACCGGTACATCGTCTTCATGACCGACGGGGAGATGACCGGCACAGATGGACGATGGAGCGCGAAAGTTGATAGCGACGTTCGGAAAAAATGTGATGCTGCGAAAGAAGCAGACATCCATATTTATACCGTCGCACTGAAAGCCCCGACTAACGGGAAGACACTTCTGAATTACTGCGCCACCTCCACCAAAGACTACTTCGAAGCAGAGACGATGGACAAGTTGGTACAAGCTTTCGAAACCATCGCGCAAGATGCTGCGAAAGAGAAGACTCGTCTGACCAACTGATCATAAGCGACTATCATGTAGGACCCCAACTGGCTCGGCAGGCTTCTGTTCCTGCCAACGCCCCTCCCTGCCATTTTTCCGCCGTCTCAATCGGTTTGTTGCCAGCGTCGCACAAGGATGCGTATGCTCTCATCAGCAAACAAGCCTGGACAGGAGCTCTCATCCTGCTCCACCAGAAGAGTTG
>DASUPM010000019.1:0-4244 GCA_036281095.1 Pseudorhizobium sp. | reverse complement strand
GCGGGATTGTTCGCGCGCCGCCTGCTCGGCCTGGAACTCCCCGAACCGGTCGATCGGTGCATCCTCGATCAGCCAGTCGACCCCCGCTTCCGCATAGAAATGCAGAAGCGCGGAAAGTTCGCCCGCCTCGAGATCTTTCGCCTGGATCATCGGTCCACTCTAGCGGAGGGCCGGGCGGGGGAAAAGCATCAAGCCGTCCACTGCGCCACATCGCCGCCTTCGCCGATCAGCGCCAGGCCGTGGGCGATGGAAAGAAGCTCGCCGCCGCTTTCGATCTTCCCTTCGCCGAAGCGGCGGGTGAAGATGCGGCGCACCGCGGGAACGAAGGAGGTGCCGCCCGTCAGGAAGACCTTGTCTATGGCGGACGCCTCCGTGCCGGTGCGGGCGAGGACCTCGTCGAGTGCCGTTTCCATCCGGCCGAGATCCTCCGCAATCCAGCCCTCGAAATCGCCGCGCCTTACGGTCTTGCGGCCGGCCTTGCCGAGCGGCGGGAAGCTGAACTCCGCCTCGTCGGCCGCCGACAGCGCCATCTTGGTCGCCGAGACCGCCTGGTAGAGCGGATAGCCCTCGTCGTGTTCCACGAGATCGACGAAGAGTTCCAGCTTCTCCGGCTCGAGCGCCGAGCGGATCAGCGATTTCAGGTCGGCGAATTCCTTCGATCCCTTGAAGATCGACAACTGGTTCCAGCGCGAGAAGCTCGTGTAGTAGTTGCTCGGAACGTCGAGCACCTTGTCGAAGCTCCTGAAGCGGCTGCCCCGGCCGATTTCCGGCGCCACCAGATGCTCGACGATGCGCGCGTCGAACTGGTCGCCGGCGATGCCGACGCCGGAATGGCCGACCGGCGTGGCAAGGAGCCGGCCCGCCTGCCATTCGAAGCGGATGAGCGAATAGTCCGTCGTGCCGCCGCCGAAATCGGCGACGAGCACCGTGGCATCCGCCTTCAACGTCCGCGCGAAATAATGGGCTGCGGCGACCGGTTCGTAGACATAATGGATCTCCGGGAAGCCGAGGCGCGTCAGGGCGGTGTTGTAGCGTTCGAGCGCCAGCGTCTCGTCCGCGCTCGCGCCGGCGAAATGCACGGGACGTCCGACGACGATGCGGGACACGTCGGCGGACCAGGCCTCGCCGGCATAAGTCTTCAGGCGCCGGAGGAAGATCTCCATCAGATCCTCGAACTGGTGGCGGCGGGCGTAGATCAGCGTGCCCTGGAAGAGGGCGCTCGCGGCAAAGGTCTTGATCGACTGGAGGAAGCGGCAGTCGCCCGGATTGTCGATGAACTGGCGGATCGCGGCCTGCCCCGCCTCGACCTTCAGCGCCTGCGCCCCCATGACCGGGTCCTTCATGAAGGAAAGGGCAGTGCGGACGGTATCGGTGGTGCCGGCCGCGCTGGAAAACGGCATGGACTGCGTCGCTCCGTCTGCCGCGAAGGCGATCACGGTGTTGGTCGTGCCGAAATCGAGCCCGATCGCGCGTGCCATGCCTTTTGTCCCTCATGTCGTGATGTCGCTCTCCCGGCGCAAAAGCGCCAGGCGGCGGAAAGGCGCGATTGCGCCGCGGCTCATCCGGAAGCGCGCCTGATCGCACAGGGCAGGTGCGATGGCAAGGGGAAGGGCGCGTCAGGCCGTTTCGCGAACGTCCACCGCCATTTCCGCCAGCCACGTGCGAAACGCATCCATGGCCGGCGTGGCGGCGCGGGATTTGAGCCGCGTCAGCCAGTAGCTGCCCTTGGAGACATAGATCGGGAAGGGCTGTTCCAGCGCGCCGGCGGCGAGATGGCGGGAGAACATCAGGGGCGGGGCGAGCGCCACGCCTGCACCCTGCATGGCCGTCTCGATCATCAGGACGGACGAATCGAAGACCGGGCCGGCAATCGGCGGCGCGGCGGTGTGGGCGGCCTCGAACCAGCCCGGCCATTCGTCCGCCCGGTAGGAGCGCAGCAGGACCTCCTCCTTCACATCCGCAGGCACCTTCAGCCGCGCGGCGATCGCCGGCACGCAGAGGGCCGAAAGCGGCGCCTCGAACAGGGCTTCCGCATCCGTATCGTGCCAGGCGCCGTTGCCGAAGCGGATCGCGTAGTCGAGGCCCTCGGCCGCGATATCGACACGGTTGTTGTTGGTGGAAATCCGGACGTCGATGAAGGGATGGCGCTCGCGAAACGCCGGCAACCGTGGCAGCAGCCAGCCGACGGCGAACGTGCCGACCGCGCCGAGCGCCAGCACCTCGCGCATGTGGCCGCCCTCGAAGCGCTCCAGCATCTCCGCCATGCGGTCGAAGCTCTCCTTCAGCGTCGGCAGGAGTGCCGTGCCCTCCTCGGTGATCATCAGGCCGCGCGGCAGGCGGCGGAAGAGCGTCACGCCGATGCGTTCTTCGAGAAGCTTTACCTGATGGCTGACCGCCGCCTGCGTGACGCAGAGCTCGATCGCCGCACGGGTGAAGGAAAGGTGCCGGGCGGCCGCCTCGAAGGCGCGGAGCGCGTTGAGCGGAAGATGCGGCCGAACCATCGGGAGCCCTAGCTGAGTTTATGCCTCCCGCCAGTTATCATCGTTTGTCGCCCGCTCGCAATCCCGCCTACAAAACGGCGTGGCAACCGAAGGAGCTTCTCGCATGGTATTCTGCAGGCGTCGATTTTACGGATTTTCCATCGCCCTGATGGCCTCATTTGCAGGCTTCGGCATGGCTCGTGCGGACGAGGCCATCCGCTGCACCGTCGTCATCGATGAGCAGAGCGGCGAGCGACTGCATCGCGAAGGGGTATGCGATACTCCGGTCTATCCCATGTCGACCTTCAAACTGCCTTTGGCCATGATGGGCTATGACGCAGGCATTCTGATCGACGAGAAGACGCCGCGCTGGGACTATCAGACGAAGTTCGGCGGCCCGGCGCGCGTGAAGAAGGCGTTCGATCCGACCGGCTGGGAAAAGGAATCGATCGTCTGGTACTCGCAGGAAGTCACCCGGCGCCTGGGCGAAAGCCGGTTTGGGGACTACGTGCAACGCTTCGACTACGGCAACCGCGATGTGTCCGGAGGGCCGGGCGGCCTGGACGGTCTGACGGAGTCGTGGCTGATGTCGTCGTTGAAGATCTCGCCCGACGAGCAGGTGGATTTCCTCCGGCGCTTCCTGACCGGCCGGCTGCCGGTTTCCGACCGTGCAGTGGCGATGACGCAGGCGATCACGCCGCGCTTCGAGGCGGCGGACGGCTGGACGATCCACGGCAAGACCGGCAGCGGCAGGCTGCGGGACAAGGCCGGCAAGCCCGCCAGGAACCGTCCGATCGGCTGGTTCGTCGGCTGGGCGGAAAAGGAGGGCAGGCGTGTGATCTTCGCCCGGCTCCACGTCTCCGATCGCGCCCATGACAAGCCGCTCAGCTTCGATACGCGCGACGGCCTGATCGCCGACCTGCCGGGAATGCTGGCGGATTGAGGAGTCGGCGCCGGCAGCCCGATGGCGGCGCTAGTGCTCACCGCCGCGCCGCCCAGACGAGCGCCAGCCCCACGAGCGCGAGGATCGCGCCGTAGATGATCCAGGGCGACTGGTCGATCATGAAGCTGGAGGCGGGATACGGGAACATGCCGCTTCCCTGCGCCATCCAGAGAAGGCCCGTGAGGATCGCGATCACGCCGGCGATGGCAGTCAGTGGTCTCATGTGTCGGCTCCCGTAAAGAGAAAGACCCGCGCACCGGTGCGATGCGCGGGATCACGAGGTCAGATCGACTTCGAGGCTCCGCCGTCGACGCGCAGCATGGTGCCGGTGACGTAGCTTGCCGGAACCGAGCAGAGGAAGGCGGCGGCGGCGGCGAACTCCTCCACCTTGCCGAGGCGGCCGGCGGGGATGCTCTTGACCGACGCCGTGCGGATTTCCTCGACCGTCTTGCCCTGCCGCTTGGCATTGGCGCCGTCGAGTTCGTCGATGCGGTCGGTGTGGATGCGTCCGGGCAGGATCATGTTGGAGGTGATGCCGTAGGAAGCGACTTCCGTCGAAAGCGTCTTGTTCCAGCCGACCAGTGCGCCGCGTAGGGTGTTGGAAAGCGCGAGGTTCGGGATCGGCTCGAAGACGCCGGAGGAGGCGACGGTGAGGATGCGGCCGAAGCCCTGATCCTTCATCAGCGGCAGGAGCGCATTGGTCAGCGTGATGACCCGCACGACCATCGACTGGAAGAAGCTGCCGAGCTTTTCCGCATCCATGTCCTCGGCCGTGCCGGGGGTCGGGCCGCCGGTGTTGTTGACCAGGATGTCGATGCCGC
>DASUPM010000018.1:0-2084 GCA_036281095.1 Pseudorhizobium sp. | reverse complement strand
CTGCTGCAAGGGTTGGGAGCAAGCGATATTTCATGGATTGGTTCTCCGGCTAAACATATCAGGACGGGCTGGGGCAACTTCCGGCGCCCAAGGGGTCATCCGCGCCGTCAGGACGTCCACCGCCCAGCGCAGGATGAGCGTCATGGCAGCAAGCAGGGCCATGGCGGCAAAGACGGTGTCGGTCTGCATACGGGCATTCGACTGGACCATGACGAAGCCCAGCCCCGCGGACGCTCCGACCCATTCGCCGACGACGGCGCCGATCGGCGCCAGCGGCGCTGCGACGCGCAGGCCCGTGACGAGCGCGGGAAGCGCAAGTGGCACGCGGATCAGGCGAAGCGTCTGCCAGTGGTTGGCCCGGGTCAACGCGACGGCATCCAGGATCGCCGGCTCCGTCCGGCGCAGCCCGTCCGCGAACGCGGATGCGACGGGAAAGAAGATGATGATGGTTGCCATCACGGCCTTGGACGCCATGCCGAAGCCGAACCAAAGGACGAGAACCGGTGCGAGCACGAAGACGGGCAACGCCTGCAGGATCAGCACCATCGGCCAGACAAGGCTGCCGAGGCGCGGGAGCGCGGCGATCGCGAGCGCAACCAAGAAGCCGAGGATCGAGCCACAGACCAGCCCGATAAGAATTTCCGACAGAGTGACGAGCGCGTTCTCAAGCAGGAAGCGTGGCTGCCGCGCCAGTGCGATTGCCACCTCGATCGGGGCAGGGAGGATGTAGCGGGGCGGCGCAAGGAGCCAGACGGCTCCCTGCCAAAGCGCCACCAGGCCCGTCAGGCCAAGTGCTATATGCCGGAGGGACATGGCCGCGCCTACCGCTGGACGGTTCGACAATCATGCCCGGATAGCCGGGTGCTACTTCTGTTGGTGGATGTCATTTCACGATCTCCCGATATCAAATCATGGAGATCCAGGCAGAGCGGAGAAGAGAATTGGCGCCGAATGTGGCCGTTTCCGTTCCTACGCCGGTATGACCCGGATCAGGTTCAAGGGTCCGGCTCACCGCCATCTCAGCACCGTTACGATGCCCCCCTCGGAATAGCGCCATGTTTTGCGCAGACGGAACGCGATGTCAATCGGCTTCGGGTGAGGCGGCCCTCAGAGACCGAACGGAAACGTCTCGGGAACCCCGTCATGGCAGGACGCCGATTGGAGCGGGGTGACAGGCGTGGTGCGATCGAACCAGACGAAGGCGTCGAACTGCTTCGACAGCGAAGCGTACATGTAGTGGCTCAGACGTTCGGTTTCCGGCCGGTAGATCACGCCTATGAAGCGCTCCAGGCGAGGCTCCTGGAGTTCCCGCGAGAGGTCAGGATCCCGCGACATATCGAGAAGAAAGCGTCCTGTGTCCGCCTGATGCATGAGATGCTCGTAGCTCGCCGCCAGAGCAGGACGAACGGTTTTCCGTTCCATTTCGCCATCCCAGTCCGTGGCGGCCGCAACCTCGCCCTGGTAGGTGCCGAAGCCGATCAGGGCAGAAGCTTCGCCAAACCTTTCGCGGACGAGCTGTCCGATGCTGATCTCCCCGCGCATGGAGCCCATGTCCGTATGCCGGGCATCTCCGATATGGGAATTGTGCGCCCAGACGACGGCCCTGGACGAGGAACCGCGCGCCTGCAGCAACTGTGCCAGCGTCTCGAACATGTGCCGGTCGCGGAGATTCCAGGATTCCGGCCCGCCCTGATACATCACGCGATAATATCGCTCCGCCGAGGCCACCAGCCTCGCATTTTGCGCCGCATCGAGCAGGTCGGCATCGTTTTCCCGGGCATGCGCCATCCCCCGCTCCAGCAGTTCCCGGCATTGCGCCACGACGGCCTTTTCGCATCGACCGTAGCCGGACAGGCGCGCGGAGCGACCGTAGGTGGAAGGGTCGTGCCGCCAGGGGGAGAGACAGCCGTACCGTTCACGCGCAATTTCCGCTGTCTGTGGATCAGCCTTTTCAAGATAGCCGAGCACCGCTGCAATCGAGCCGCTCATGTTGTACAGGTCGAGCCCATAGAAGCCCGCCTGCCGGGCCGGATCGTCCAGGGCAGCGTTATGGCTCCGCATCCACCGGACGAGATCCTCCACCT
>DASUPM010000017.1:0-5956 GCA_036281095.1 Pseudorhizobium sp. | reverse complement strand
CGGGACAACGTTCGCGCAAGCTTGATCTGCAACTTGTTCGACTGTTCCAAGATGGGTGGAAAAGCAAGGATTCGGAGGCTGGGAAGCGGGGGCCTTTCGTGAATCCCGGGGGTCGCGATGGAAGCTTTGATCGATCTTTTCTGGTCCAAGTACCACGATCTGCAGTCCGCGGTGGACCGAGACGATGCCTCGGTCGTGAAAGCGCTGGACCAGCAGATCGATCCGCTGCTTCAGGCGATCGTTCATCATCAGGTTTCCGATCCGCAGGGCATCGAGGCGCAGTTCCGCTTTGCCCTCGATCTCTTGAAGGAGGAAGCGGACGATCGTGGCTGCGTCCACCGGAACGGTCATCTTCTGCAGGTGCTGGTGGAGCGTTACCTGGCGCCTCAGCTCGGCCGTGTGGCAAGCGCTAAGGTGGTCGGCGGACAAGAGGAAGTGGCGGCCGTCTTCCAGAGCGGCGGCGGCCTTCTCGATGCGGGCCTGTTCGATGGCATCCCCGACCGCATAATGGTCGTGGCGCCCGGCTACCGCATCTTCTATTCCAACGAGACAAACGCCAGCCGGGTGGGGCAACCCAAGGAGAAGCTGCTCGGGCGGCACTTCGCCGATCTGGTCGGCATCCATCATTTTCAGCGGGATCTGCGGGAGGCCTTGGACCATTGTCTGGCCGGAGAAGTGCTGTCGCGCACTTATGCGGAACAACGCGGCGACCAGACTGTCGTGATCCACTGCCGCCTATCTCCCTGTTACTCCGATACCGGCACACAGGTGGGAGCACTTGTCGTGATGCAGGAGATGGCCGACCGGCGTCGGCCGCGGCCGACTGCCTGAGCCACGATTCCCGCTGCATGGCTGAATAGAGCGGATCCTTCGCAGACCCGGCCGCCGCTTTGCAGAACAGGTCACCCCTCCGCGCATCTCACTCCTTTCCGTTTAGGCTGAAACTCCAGCGGGTCCGCCGGCCAGGCTTGATCCAAATCAAGGTATCGCCGGCACGAAGATGCCAATGGTCCCCACGATCGCGCAGCTCCCTTCGGAGGGATTCGCTTCACCCGGAAGCGAAACGCGAAACGTAAACAGGCCGTTGGGGGAAATCCAACATGAACTATACTCTTGAAACCGTGGCGCTGGCGGTGGGCGCGTTTCTTGCGCTGCTCGGCGTCGCGTTTGCGCATGACAGCCTCTTTGCAGCGCATATGTGGGTGCTCTTTTTCGTGCTCTTCGCGGGCACCGCTGTCATGGTGCGGCGCACCACCTTCGTGCCCGTCCGGGTCACGCCGAAAGCTGCACGGGAATCGGAATATTTCGACGAGGTCATCAAGTACGGTGTCGTCGCTACTGTTTTTTGGGGTGTCGTCGGGTTTCTGGTAGGCGTGGTCATCGCCCTGCAGCTTGCGTTTCCGCACCTCAATGTCGAGCCCTGGTTCAATTTCGGCCGCGTTCGCCCGCTTCATACGTCGGCGGTGATTTTCGCGTTCTGCGGCAACGCCCTGATAGCGACGTCATTCTATGTGGTGCAGCGGACCTGCCGCGCGCGGCTGTTCGGCGGCAATCTCGGCTGGTTCGTTTTCTGGGGCTACAACCTCTTCATCGTCATGGCTGCGACCGGCTACCTGCTGGGCATCACGCAGTCACGCGAATATGCGGAACCGGAATGGTATGTCGATATCTGGCTGACGATCGTCTGGGTCGCCTATCTCGTGGTGTTCCTCGGGACGGTGCTGAGGCGCAAGGAACCGCACATCTATGTGGCGAACTGGTTCTACCTGTCGTTCATCATCACGGTGGCGATGCTGCACGTGGTCAACAACCTGGCCTTTCCCGTCTCGCTTCTCGGCACCAAGAGCTATTCCGCCTTCTCCGGCGTGCAGGATGCGGTGACCCAGTGGTGGTACGGTCACAACGCGGTCGCCTTCTTCCTGACCATCCCCTTCCTGGCGATGATGTACTACTTCGTTCCGAAGCAGGCGAACCGGCCGGTCTACAGCTACCGGCTGTCGATCGTGCACTTCTGGTCGATCATCTTCCTCTATATCTGGGCCGGTCCGCACCATCTGCACTACACCGCCCTGCCTGACTGGGCGCAGACGCTCGGCATGGTCTTCTCTGTCATGCTCTGGATGCCCTCCTGGGGCGGCATGATCAACGGGCTGATGACGCTTTCGGGCGCCTGGGACAAGATCCGTACGGACCCGATCATCCGCCTCATGGTCGTGGCCATCGCCTTCTACGGGATGGCGACATTCGAAGGTCCGCTGATGTCGGTGAAGGCGGTGAACTCGCTCTCGCACTACACCGACTGGACCATCGGTCACGTCCATGCCGGCGCGCTCGGCTGGAACGGCATGATCACCTTCGCCGCCGTCTACTATCTGGCGCCGAAGCTGTGGAACCGTCAGCGGCTCTATTCGGTCCGCATGGTGAACTGGCACTTCTGGCTCGCAACGCTCGGCATCGTCCTTTACGCAGCCGCGATGTGGGTCGCCGGCATCCAGCAGGGCCTGATGTGGCGCGAATACGACGATCAGGGCTTCCTGGTCTACTCCTTCGCCGAAACGGTGCTCGCGATGTTCCCCTACTACGTGATCCGCTCGGCGGGCGGTGTCCTCTATCTCGCGGGCGGCTTTGTCATGGCCTTCAACGTCTACATGACGATCAAGGGCAAGGTGCGCGAGGAAGAGCCGCTTTCCCGTGCGGTGCCCGCACTCCAGCCAGCTGAATAAGGGCAGGTGAACCGATGTCTGTTCTCAACAAACACGCAATCCTCGAAAAGAACGCGACGCTGCTCCTGGTCTCCTCGCTCGTCGTCGTGACGATCGGCGGGATCGTCGAGATCGCGCCTCTCTTCTGGCTCGACAACACGATCGAAAAGGTGGAGGGCATGCGGCCTTACTCGCCGCTCGAGCTGGCCGGCCGCGATATCTATATCCGCGAAGGCTGCTACACCTGTCACAGCCAGATGATCCGTCCGTTCCGGGACGAGGTGGAGCGCTATGGCCACTACAGCCTCGCCGCTGAATCGATGTACGACCATTCCTTCCAGTGGGGGTCGAAGCGCACGGGTCCCGATCTCGCGCGCGTCGGCGACCGGTATTCCAACGAATGGCACGTCCAGCACCTGAAGGACCCGCGTTCGGTCGTCCCGGAATCGGTCATGCCGAGCTATGCGTTCCTCGCAACGACCTCGCTCGACGTCAGTGATGTGACGATGAACCTGAAGGCCAATCGGGCGGTGGGCGTCCCTTATTCGGATGAGATGCTCGAGAACGCCGTAGCCGACCTCAAGGCGCAGGCCGATCCGAATGCCGATGCTTCAGGTGTCGAGGAGCGTTATCCGAAGGCCAAGATCGGCGACTTCGACGGAAATCCTTCATCTCTGACCGAGATGGATGCGCTTGTCGCCTATCTGCAGATGCTCGGCACGCTGGTGGACTTCTCCACCTATGACGCCACCACCGGCTATCGTTGAGGAGCAACCATGGAAACCTACACCGCTCTACGGCAATTCGCCGATAGCTGGGCCTTGCTCGCCATGGTCCTGTTCTTCCTCGGCGCCATCCTCTTCGTCTTCCGCCCCAGCGCCAGGCATCTGGCGGACGAAGCTGCGCAAATCCCTCTGAAGGAGGATTGATCCATGGCCGAAAAGCATATCGATGAAATCAGTGGTGTCGAGACCACCGGGCATGAATGGGACGGTATCCGGGAGCTGAACAACCCCATGCCGAAATGGTGGCTGTGGAGCTTTTACGGCACGGTCGTCTGGGGCATCATCTACATGATCCTCTACCCTGCATGGCCGCTGGTAAACGAGGCCACCAAGGGATTACTGGGCTATTCCAGCCGCGCCGAAGTGGTCAGCGAACTGGAAGGCGCGAAGCTTGCTCAGGGCGGCATCATGGAGAAAATCTCCAAAGTTTCGCTCGAGGAGATCCTGGCGGACCCGCAACTGGCGCAGTTTGCAACTGCGGGCGGGGCGTCGGCGTTCCGCGTCAACTGCGTCCAGTGCCACGGCACCGGCGCTGCAGGCGGGCAGGGCTATCCGAACCTCAACGACGACGAATGGCTCTGGGGCGGCGATATCAATGCCATCTATCAGACCATCGCACACGGCGTTCGCGACGGGGTAGACCCAGATACGCGCTTTTCCGAAATGCCGGCATTCATGGACATGCTGCAGCCGGAAGAGGTTCGTCAGATTGCGGCCTTCGTCGTCAGCCTCGGCGGCACGCCGAGAGACGCCTCCATGGTTGACCCGGGCAAACAGCTTTATGCCGACAACTGTGCCTCCTGCCATGGCGAGAACGCCGAAGGCAGCCGCGAGTTCGGTGCGCCGAACCTTGCCGACGCCATCTGGCTGAAGGTCAGCGGGGAAGCGGAAATCGCCAAGCAGATCCAAGCGCCCAGGCACGGCGTGATGCCAGCCTGGAACGCCCGTCTCAGCAGCGAGACGGTCAAGCAGCTTGCCGTCTACGTCCATTCCCTCGGTGGCGGGGAATAACCTTGTCAGGCTCGAACTGAAGCTCGAAGGCCGTGCCCGCAGCGCGGCCTTTTCTATTTGTCGGACCAGACACCCAGCTCATATCCCTCCGGATCCACGAAATGGAACCGGCGCCCGCCGGGAAAGGAGAAGATCGGCCGCGAGATCTGCGCGCCAGCCTTTTCGACCCTGGCGAGGATGTCTTTCAGATCATCCGCGAACAGAATGACGAGAACGCCTCCTTTCGGCGTCACGGTATGGCTCTTGGCGAAGCCGCCGCTCAGGCGGCCGTCGCGAAATTCGCAGTACTCCGGGCCATAATCGGTGAACGTCCAGCCGAACGCCTCTCCGTAGAAGGCCTTGGCCCGGTCGATGTCCTTAACGTTCAATTCGAGATAATCGATCTTTCTGTCTGCTCCGCTAGCGGCCATCGGCTTGCTCCTCCATCAGCGTCTTCAGCATCTGCAAATCCTGCTGCACGGCTGCAGCATCCGCCTCGAAAGCTGCGTCGTCCATCTCCGGCTGGCGCAGCAGGGTGAACATGACTTCGGCGCCATCCCCATTCGGCACGACGCGGAACGCGTTATGGACCACCGTACCGTCGGCCATCGTGACCTGGTGATCGATCACGCCGAAAATGTTTGGCGGGACGAACCGCACACGTGCGCTGCCTGCGCCGCCGCCGCTCGCAACCCATTCTTCGCCGTCCGGCGTCAATCCGGAGGCCAGGCCTGCGGCCCAGCGGGACATGTTCTCCGGACGGTGAGCAAAATCGTAGACGGATGTCCAGGGAGCGTCGATCGAGACGTGGATGATCTTTGCCTGTGCAACGCTCATGCGTCCTCCTTTTGCGGATGCTGCGACAATGAGCGCGGGCGGCCCATCCGGCGAACTTGATTTATGTCAAGGATACTTATCCCTCCAGGTGGGAAAAGACAGGCACAGAAGTGGAACTGCGCCATGAATCTCTACACCGCCAAAAATCTTGATGCGAGCCGGACCACGGGCGGGCCGGACGGCGCTCAAGAGGGAGGTCCTCCGGGAGCGCTCTACGAGGCGCGAAGGAAGATCTTCCCGAAGCGGGCCGAAGGCCGGTTCCGGCGTTTCAAGTGGCTGGTGATGCTGATCACGCTCGGCATCTACTACCTGACCCCCTGGATCCGCTGGGACCGCGGACCGTTCGCGCCGGATCAGGCGGTACTCATCGACCTCGCAAACCGCCGCTTCTACTTCTTCTTCATCGAGATTTGGCCACAGGAGTTCTTTTTTGTTGCCGGTCTTCTGGTGATGGCGGGCTTCGGCCTCTTCCTCGTGACGACCGCTGTCGGACGCGCCTGGTGTGGTTATGCCTGTCCGCAGACGGTCTGGGTGGATCTGTTCCTGGTGGTGGAACGCTGGGTGGAGGGTGACCGCAACGCGCGCATGAAGCTCGACGCCGGCCCCTGGACCTTCGAGAAGATCCGCAAGCGCATCGCCAAG
>DASUPM010000016.1:0-2114 GCA_036281095.1 Pseudorhizobium sp. | reverse complement strand
GCGGTCTACCTGTTCGAGCATGAATATGCCCTGCCGCTGATCAGTCCTCTGGTGGCGGCTCACCTGGCGACCCTTGCCGAACATCTGCTGCCCTTCCTTCTCGTGTTCGGTCTCGGCAGCCGGCTTGCCGCACTGGGGCTTCTTGCCATGACGCTGGTGATCCAGATCTTCGTCTATCCCGGAGCCTGGCCGACCCATGGCACCTGGGCCGCCTGCCTGCTGCTGATCGTCGCCCGCGGCCCGGGACGGCTGTCGCTCGACCATATCCTCGCCCGGCGCCCCGGCAGCGCCGGATGAACCACCAGCGCCCGCGCATCCGAGTTGAACGGCCGTCGCAAAACTGATAATAACGGCGCCATGGGATCGAAATTCGGATGCCTCGCGAACCAGTTCATCGTGCTGCAGGACCACAAGCGCCTGCCGGCACGCTTCTTCGCGCGCATCCGCGGCGCTCTGACCGGCCGACTTAGCTGAGCGATCCATGCCGCGCCGGCAGCGGCAATGCCGGACTTTCCCCACTATTCGCATTCCAATGGATGGCAGCCATGAGCGCACCCCGCACCCTGTATGACAAGATCTGGGACGACCACGTCGTCAGCGACGACAACGGAACCTGTCTCCTCTACATCGACCGTCACCTCGTTCACGAGGTGACGAGCCCGCAGGCCTTCGAGGGCCTGCGCATGGCCGGCCGCAAGGTCCGCGCCCCGCAGAAGACGCTGGCCGTCGTCGACCACAACGTGCCGACGACGCCGGATCGTCACACCGGCATCAAGAACGAGGAAAGCCGCATCCAGGTGGAGGCGCTTGCCCAGAACGCGCATGACTTCGGCGTCGAATACTATTCCGAGAAGGACAAGCGGCAGGGCATCGTCCATATCGTCGGTCCCGAACAGGGCTTCACGCTGCCCGGCATGACCATCGTCTGCGGCGACAGCCACACCTCGACGCACGGTGCCTTCGGCGCGCTGGCGCACGGCATCGGCACCTCCGAAGTCGAGCATGTGCTCGCCACCCAGACGCTGGTGCAGAAGAAGGCGAAGAACATGCTGGTGCGCGTCGACGGGAAGCTCCCGGAAGGCGTGACCGCCAAGGACATCATCCTCGCCATCATCGGCGAGATCGGCACGGCCGGCGGCACCGGCCACGTCATCGAGTTTGCCGGCGAAGCGATCCGCTCGCTGTCGATGGAAGGCCGCATGACCATCTGCAACATGACGATCGAGGGCGGTGCCCGCGCCGGTCTGATTGCGCCGGACGAGACGACCTTCGCCTACATCAAGGACAAGCCGCGAGCACCGAAGGGTGCCGCCTGGGACATGGCGCTCGACTACTGGAAGACGCTGCACACGGATGAAGGCGCGCATTTCGACAAGGTCGTCGTGCTCGACGCGGCCAACCTGCCGCCGATCGTTTCCTGGGGATCGTCGCCGGAGGACGTGGTTTCCGTGGAGGGCGTCGTGCCGAACCCCGACGACATCCAGGACGAGACGAAGCGTACCTCCAAATGGCGTGCTCTCGATTACATGGGCCTGACGCCCGGAACCCGGATGACGGACATCGCCGTCGATCGCGTCTTCATCGGTTCCTGCACCAATGGCCGCATCGAAGACCTGCGCGCCGTTGCCAAGGTGGTCGAAGGCCGCCAGGTTGCCCCGACTGTCTCGGCGATGATCGTTCCCGGCTCCGGCCTCGTCAAGGAACAGGCGGAAGCGGAAGGGCTGGACCGGATCTTCAAGGAAGCCGGCTTCGAATGGCGCGAGCCGGGCTGCTCCATGTGCCTTGCCATGAACGACGACCGCCTGAAGCCGGGCGAGCGCTGCGCCTCGACCTCGAACCGCAACTTCGAAGGACGCCAGGGCTACAAAGGCCGCACGCATCTCGTCTCGCCGGCCATGGCGGCCGCAGCGGCTATCTCCGGTCATTTCGTCGATATCCGCAAGTGGAACTAGCATTACCGGAGCTTTGACGTCGAAATGCCGTCCGCACGCGCGGGCGGCATTTTCGTTTTCAGGAGCTTGGAGCACGTTCCGGGAAACTGGCGGAATCGAACTTGGCCGCCATATTACCAGGGCAGGACCAGGGA
This sequence comes from Pseudorhizobium sp., assembly GCA_036281095.1. Classification (GTDB taxonomy): domain Bacteria; phylum Pseudomonadota; class Alphaproteobacteria; order Rhizobiales; family Rhizobiaceae; genus Neorhizobium. The sequence continues at coordinate 28 of DASUPM010000016.1, read as the reverse complement.
GGCTCGCCCATGCCGGACACCGTGGCTG
>DASUPM010000015.1:0-6213 GCA_036281095.1 Pseudorhizobium sp. | reverse complement strand
CTTACCTTCAGCTTCATCCGCTGGGCGGACAGCTGGGTGAAGCCCTATATTCCCGCACGCTACAACCCGGAAAACTACCTCAACGTGGCGATGCCCGGCCTCGGAATGGTGATCGCGATCATCCTGATCACGATCATCGGCTTTCTGGGAAAGAACCTCATCGGGCGTTCGATCGTCAACTTCGGAGAGTCCGTCTTGCACCGGATGCCGCTGGTGCGAACGATCTACAAGAGCCTGAAGCAGATCTTCGAGACCGTGCTGAAGGAGCAGTCCACCTCCTTCAAGAAGTGCGGCCTGATCGAGTTCCCGAGTCCCGGAACCTGGGCGCTCGTGTTCATCTCCGGAGACGCCAAGGGGGAAATCGCGTCGAAGCTGAACGAGGGAGACGAGGAGATGGTCAGCGTCTTCCTTGCTCCGACCCCGGTGCCGACGGCGGGCTTTCTCATGTTCGTGCCCCGCCGCAAGATCATCATGCTCGACATGACGCCGGAAGAGGGCGCCCGGCTTTTGATTTCCGGTGGGCTACTGGCGCCGGACTACAGACCGAAGACCTCGCCGGTTGTCCTGCCGCCGGCCATCACCCCGCTCTCAGGAACCTGACCGCTTCGTCGCGGCGGTGCATGTAGAGAAGGGTTCGCACCCGTTCTCCGCGTTCGGACGTAAGATCCGGATCCTTGTCGAGCAGGTAGGCGGCATCCTTGCGAGCAATCTCGAGGAGATCACCATGCGCTTCGAGGCTCGCAATCCGAAATCCGGGAGTGCCGGATTGCCGCGTCCCCAGGAGCTCTCCTTCGCCGCGGAGCTTCAGGTCCTCCTCGGCAATCAGGAACCCGTCCTCGCTGTCGCGCAGGATCGTCAGGCGCGCTCTGCCCGTTTCGCCGAGCGGCCCCTTGTAGAGCAGAATACAGGTAGAGGCGTCCGCGCCACGGCCGACCCGGCCCCTCAACTGGTGCAGTTGCGCAAGACCGAAGCGTTCGGCGTGTTCGATCACCATGATGGTCGCGTCCGGCACGTCGACACCGACTTCCACCACGGTGGTCGCGACGAGGAGGCGGATCTCGCCGGCTTTGAAAGCCGACATCACGGCGTCCTTTTCCGCGCCCGGCATGCGGCCGTGCACGAGGCCTACGTCGCTGCCGAACTCGCTGGAGAGAACTGCAAAGCGTTCCTCGGCCGACATGAGGTCCGACGCTTCCGATTCCTCGACCAACGGGCAAATCCAGTAAGCCTTCTTTCCTTCGCCGAGGGCAGTCCTGAGGCGCGCGACGACATCGGCGGTACGTTCGGCAGGGATGGTCACGGTCTGGATCGGTTTGCGGCCCGCCGGTTTTTCCGTCAGCTTCGAGACATCCATGTCGCCGAATGCCGCCAGGACGAGCGTCCGCGGGATCGGTGTCGCCGTCATCACCAGCATGTGCGGCGAGATTCCCTTGGCAGTCAGTCGCAGGCGCTGGTGCACGCCGAACCGATGCTGCTCGTCCACGACCGAGAGCACCAGATTGTGGTAGTTGACCGCATCCTGGAAGAGGGCGTGGGTCCCAATGATGATCTGCGCCCTGCCGTCGCCGATGCGTTCGATGATCGTAGTGCGCTCGCTTCCCTTGGTTCGTCCGGTCAGCACGTCCACGGCGATCCCGGCTGCCGAGGCAAGGCCGGAAATCGTGGCGTAATGCTGCCGCGCCAGGATTTCCGTCGGCGCCATCAGGACGGCTTGTCCGCCCGCTTCCACCGCCGCCGCCATCGCCATCAGCGCAACCAATGTCTTGCCTGCGCCGACATCGCCCTGCAGCAGCCTCAGCATGCGATCCTGGCCACCCATATCCTTGAGGATGTCCCGGACAGCCGTTTCCTGGCTGGAAGTCAGAGAAAACGGAAGGGCCGCGGTGATCTTCCTTGCAAGTTCTCCGGATGGATGGATGGGTTGCCCCGGAACCCGGCGCAGGCGCTGACGGACGAGCGCCAGCGACACCTGTCCTGCCAGGAATTCGTCATAGGCCAGGCGCCTGCGGGCCGGAGATCTCGCGTCGACATCCGCTTCGTCGCGCGGATCGTGCAGGCGGCGGAAGCTCTCCGCGACAGACAGGAAGCCTTGACGTTCGGCCAAGGTCGAATCGAGCCAGTCGGGTGTTTCGGGCATTCGGCCGAGCGCCCCCTCCACGGCCTTCCGCAGGACCTTGGGCGACAGGCCCGCGGTCAGCGGATAGACCGGCTCCACGAGCGGCAGGTTCGCCGCCTCCGAGGCTTTCACCATGAAATCGGGATGCACCATGGACGGACGGCCGTTGAACCAGTCGATCTTGCCGCTCACCATGACCGTCTCGTCGATGGGCAATGCCTTCTCCAGCCAATTGCCCTTGGCGCGGAAGAAGGTGAGCGCCAGTTCTCCCGTCTCATCGTGGAGGAAGACCCGATAGGGCATGTTCGCCTTCCCCGGCGGGGGTGGCTGGTGGCGGTCCACCCGCCCCTCGATGGTGACGATGGCGCCTTGCGGAGCCAGCGCTATGCCTGGGCGATTGCGGCGATCGATCACGGAGGCGGGGGCATGAAAAAGGAGATCGATCACCCGGCAGTCATCGGCGTCCTCCCGGCCGGTGACGCGCGCGATCAGGTCGGCAAGCTTGGGACCGACGCCGGACAGCGATGCGACGGGGGAAAACAGCGGATCGAGAATGGCAGGGCGCATGTGGGCAAAATGCGATGGATTTCCATCCTATTGCAAGGTGACGAAGTACGAAAACCGGCCTATATGAGCCTCGCTACACAAGGACTCTTTCATGACAGGATTAACGCGCAGCAGTGCGGATCTCAGCCCCCGCCGCCGCCGCATTCTCTACCGCTGCTGGCACCGCGGCATTCGCGAAATGGATCTCGTCTTCGGCCAGTTTGCCGACGACGAGATCGCGACCCTTTCGGATGGGGAGCTTGACGAGTTCGAAGCGATCATGGGCGAAGACGATCACGATCTCCACGCCTGGATTACCGGTGCGAAAGCGTTGCCCGAGCATTTGCGGACGCCGCTCTTCCAGCGCATCTCCGCCTATCGGCCGGACTTCGATCCCGTGACCGCGGCCAGCCTGCAGGCGAAATCAGAGCGATAGAAATGATCCCAGGTTTCGACGCGAAGAAAATCTCGGCGACGACTGGTCCGCTGACGATCGGCAATGTGCCGGCCGGGATGGAGCCGCTGCTTCTGGCGGAGATGGCACGCGCTGGTCAGCCGGTTGCCTACATCATGTCCGACGGGCAGAAGATGGCGGACCTTGAGCAGATGCTCGGTTTCATCGCGCCGGAAATCCCCGTTCTCACCCTGCCGGCGTGGGATTGCCTTCCCTATGACCGGGTCTCGCCCGGCGCGGATGTCTCTGCCCGACGACTTGCGGCGCTCGCCGGCTTGATCGCGCATGCCAAGAAGCCGCATCCGGCGATCGCGCTGGTGACCGTCAACGCGATGCTCCAGAAGATCGCGCCGTCGCAGGTGATCGAGAGCCTTTCTTTTTCCGCGCGCCCCGGCAACACCATTCGCATGGACGATATTGCTGCGCGCCTCGAGCGAAGCGGATTCGAGCGGGTGCCGACGGTCCGGGAAGTCGGCGAATTCGCCGTGCGAGGCGGTATCCTCGATGTTTTCGTGCCGGGTACCGAGGAGCCGGTCAGGCTGGACTTCTTCGGAGATACGCTGGAATCGATTCGCACCTTCGAGCCGGCCAGCCAGCGCACGACGGGGCAGGCGCGTTCGCTCGACCTCAATCCGATGAGCGAGGTGTCGCTGACGCCCGACACGATCAGCCGCTTCCGCAAGAACTACCTTTCGCTCTTTGGCGCGGCGACGCGCGACGATGCGCTGTACCAGGCGGTCTCGGAAGGACGCCGCTACGCGGGAATGGAGCACTGGCTGCCGCTCTTCTATGAGGATCTTCAGACGGGTTTCGAGTACCTGAGAGAGTTTCGCTTCATAGCCGATCACACGGCGCGGGAGGCGGCCAACGAGCGGGCAAAACTCGTGACCGACTACTACGAGGCCCGGCGCGACAACGGCGGTCATGGCAAGGGAGTGGCGACGCAGGCGGCTCCTTACAAGCCGGTGCCGCCCGGTCATCTCTATCTGGACGGCGAGGCCTTTTCGTCGGCTCTCGAACACGCGGGCGCGATCCGGCTGACGCCGTTCAACGAGCATGACACAGAGCGCCGCCGGGTGATCGAGCTCGATGCCCGGACCGGGCCGCGCTGGGCGAAATCGCAGGTCGAGAGGGATGACCGCGACGAGCGGATCAATGTCTTCGACATGGCGGTGAAGCATATCGCCGAGAAGCGCGCGACCGGGGTGAAAGTCCTGATTACCGGGTGGTCGGCCGGTTCGCTGGACCGGCTGCTGCAGGTACTCGATGAACATGGCTTGAAACGGGTAAAGCCGGTGGAAACGCTGGCTGAGGTCGAAAGGCTGGAGAAAGGCGAGGCCGCTTCGGCGGTTCTCAACCTGGAGGCTGGCTTCGAGACGGACAATCTTGCCGTCATCGGCGAACAGGACATCCTCGGTGACCGCATGGTGCGTCGGGGCAAGCGCCGCAAGCGCGGCGCGGATTTCATCTCCGAAGTGGCGGGTCTCGACGAGGGATCGCTGGTTGTCCACGCGGAGCATGGCATCGGCCGCTTCGTCGGTCTCGTCACCATCGAGGCTGCGGGCGCTCCCCGGGCATGCCTCGAGCTTCGCTATGCCGACGATGCGAAGCTGTTCCTGCCGGTCGAGAATATCGACCTTTTGTCGCGCTACGGCTCCGACGCAGCGGAAGCGGCGCTCGACAAGCTGGGCGGAGGAGCCTGGCAGGCCCGCAAGGCAAAGCTGAAGAAGCGTCTCCTCGACATGGCGGACGCGCTGATCCAGGTCGCCGCGAGCCGCATAACCCGTCGGGCACCCGTGCTGGCTGCTCCCGATGGCCTCTATGACGAGTTCGCAGCCCGTTTCCCATACGACGAGACGGAAGATCAGGGAAATGCCATCGACGCGGTGCGTGACGACCTGGCTGCAGGCCGACCGATGGACCGCCTTGTCTGCGGCGACGTCGGCTTCGGCAAGACTGAAGTTGCGCTGCGTGCGGCGTTCCTCGCGGCGATGAACGGCGGGCAGGTCGCGGTCGTCGTTCCGACGACCCTGCTGGCACGGCAGCATTACAAGACGTTCCGTGATCGTTTCCGCGGACTTCCGATCCGGGTCGCGCAGGCATCGCGCCTTGTGCCGGCAAAGGAGCTGAACCAGGTCAAGAAGGACTTGACGGAAGGAAAGGTCGATATTGTCGTTGGAACCCATGCGCTGCTCGGAAGCGGCATCAAGTTCGCCAATCTGAGCCTGCTGATCATCGACGAGGAGCAGCACTTCGGCGTCAAGCACAAGGAGCGGCTGAAGGAGCTGAAGAGTGACGTTCATGTCCTGACGCTCTCGGCGACCCCGATACCGCGGACGCTGCAACTGGCGATGACCGGCGTGCGGGAGCTTTCGCTGATCACCACGCCACCCGTGGACCGCATGGCAGTGCGCACATTCATTTCTCCGTTCGACCCACTGGTCATTCGCGAGACCCTGATGCGCGAACATTATCGCGGGGGACAGAGCTTCTACGTCTGCCCGAGACTGGCGGACCTTCCGGACGTTCAGGCGTTCCTGCAATCCGACGTGCCGGAGCTGAAGGTCGCCGTCGCCCACGGACAGATGGCGTCCGGTGAACTCGAAGACATCATGAACGCCTTCTACGACGGCAAGTACGACGTGCTGCTGTCGACCACGATCGTCGAATCGGGTCTCGATGTCCCGACTGCCAACACGCTGATCGTCCACCGGGCGGACATGTTCGGTCTGGCGCAGCTCTACCAGCTTCGCGGCAGGGTGGGGCGCTCCAAGGTCCGTGCGTTCGCGCTCTTCACGCTTCCGGTCAACAAGCAGTTGACGGCGATGGCGGAGCGCCGCCTGAAGGTACTTCAATCTCTGGATACGCTTGGCGCCGGCTTCCAGCTCGCAAGCCACGACCTCGATATTCGCGGCGCCGGCAACCTTCTCGGCGAGGAGCAGTCCGGACATATCAAGGAGGTCGGGTTCGAACTCTACCAGCAGATGCTCGAGGAGGCGGTCGCCGAGGTGCGAGGCGACGACGAGATCGTGGATACCGGCTGGTCGCCGCAGATCTCGGTCGGCATCACCGTCATGATACCGGAAGATTATGTGCC
>DASUPM010000014.1:0-5261 GCA_036281095.1 Pseudorhizobium sp. | reverse complement strand
GGTGCTTGAAAAGACCGGGATAGCTGCCCTTGTAGATTGGGGTCGCTACGATCAGCGCCTTTGCCCCGATGATATGTTCGATGATGTCGCGACCGGATCCGGTGAGGTCGGAGAGATTGCGCACTCCGGCAAAGTCCGGGCCCAGTTGCGACAAGTCGATAACCTTCGAGCGACCGCCGTAGCGGGCGACCGCGCGGGCGACTGCCTCCTCCACGAGACGCCGGGTGCGGGAGGGTACGCTGAAGCTGCCGGCTAAACCCAGGATGTTGAAACTGGACATGGATGCCTCCTATCAATCTACTATTCACGTAGACTAATGGCGGCACGCTGCTTGCGTCCATTTCATAGTTGCAGGAAAAAAGGGAAGAGGTTTAGCGCCAGGAGAGGGGTGGAGAGGACGATTGGCCTCTCCACCAGTTCAAACGATTCCGCGGCGGGAGGCCGAAGCGGAAAGCCCGGGATGCCCCAGCAGCAACGCAGCGAGACGCGCGGCCTGTTCCCGAATGTCGGGAACCGCAGTGATTTCCCAGTGGGCACCGCGTGTGATCGGGCCGATGCCGAAGATCCGTGACGAGCTCTGTCCATAACCATCCACGAGGGCATCGTTCTGGTCGAAGTGGAGGCCGAGGTTCAGGGCATCGATCTCGGCCAGACCGTCGTCGAGCATCGACTGTATCAGCTGGTTGCGGGTCGGAAGCGAGAGACGCCGGAAGCCGCGACAGTCGATCGCGTGCGACGCCTCCAGCACGGACGATTCAGCGTTGCCGGAAGGCCGATAGATGACGTTGGTACCCGCTGCCGTCCTTTTCGCCGCCTCGAAATGGCCTTTGACGATCCGCAGGAGACCCGAAGCTCTGGCTTCGGCGATGCGAGCGGCTGAAGAAGGCGGCATCCGGTGGCGATGCGTGTCCCACATGCTCGAGGCGTGCCGGAGGAAGCGTTTCCGGCTTTCATGCGGAAGATGCCGCCACAGCAACTGCGTATGCGGCCGCAATCCGTCGATGACGTCGCGCCAATCTCCGCCCGCCGCCTCATGCATCCGGATGGTCGTGCGGAGCCAGTGCGACATGTAGGCGAAGCTGGATCCGATGGGGATGTCGGCGGCAGAGAGCTTCAACGGCTTGGTCGGCCTGTGGGGTTGGGGGAGCAGACCTCGCCTGGAAAGCGCATAGATCGGGCCGGTGTGACCGGCGTCGAGCAGTGAAAGCGTCATATCGACCATGGTCAGCCCCGTACCGACGAGAACCACCGGCATAGCGGAATCATGATCCTTCCGCCACGACCAGGGGTCTGCCAGGTTCGGTTCCTGCCGGTGGTCCCGGCAACCGGTGGCGAGGATGGCAAAGTGGGATGGCAGCGAGCTGCCATCCGAAAGCGCCAGTTCGACGCCGTGGTCGTGGACGCGCAAACCGGTGCATTCCTGGTTGACGATGCGCAGCCGCGGCACGGAAGGCGCATCCGGCTCAGGTGCTATGAGTTCGGCGAGGTAGCGGCCATAAGTCTTGCGTGCCACGAAGTCGGCACCGTGGCCGCCGCCGAGGCCGTTCCGTTCCAGCCAGCGCTGGAAGTGATCCGGCTCTTCGGGGAAGGCGCTCATGTTGTGAACGCGTGTGTTGAGGAGGTGAGAGGAATGGTCCGTGGAGTAGGCGATGCCGCAGCCGATATCGTCATGACGTTCGACAATGGTGATCCGCAGCCTTTCCGGATTGATCCGCCGCCGAAGCAGATGTGCCGCGGCAAGCGCCCCGCTGGCACCTCCTCCAATGATCGCAACGTGTAATGTCATCGTACCGCACCCCGGTTTGCCAGAGGGCGGCAAACAGTCACGACACGGCGAGCGCCTGCTCGAGATCCGACGTCTCCGCCTCCACCATCTCTCGCATGGCAGTAAGGGACTTGTTGTCCAGCACCGAGGCGATGGCCTCGCGCACTTCCAGCATCGTCAGCCGAACTGCGCAGGCATTTTCGTCCGGGCAGTCGTGGCAACGGTGATAGGCGGTGCGGCTGGCGCAATGGATGGGAGCGAGCGGCCCATCCAAAACCCGAAGCACATGCCCAACCATGATGGAATCGGGCGATCGGGTCAGACAGTAGCCCCCTCCTCGACCCTTTCGTGCATGGACGAAACCGCTGTGCCTCAGATCGGCAAGGATGGCGTCCAGGAACTTCTTCGAGATGGCATATTTCTCTGCGATTTCCACCGACTGGGCCATTGCTCCAGGAGGCAGGCCGGCAAGATGGTAGAGCGCTTTCAGCCCGTACTTGCCCTTCATTGACAACATAGAGTGGAACTTCCTTTCGGACAGTTTCAAAGGAAAAACTCTCTCTATCATATAGACGCGCGGTCCGATGGATGCCAGAAAAACCAAGCATTGCAGCGCTCCTTCGCTCCCAAGCCACAGTTGGTCCACAGGTCTGCTATTGCTCTCCCCCTTGCGTCAAAGCTGCCAACTTCACGTCCGGCTCTGCCGGGCTCTGTACGCCGTCCCTGGAAAACGGCACCGCGATCACCAGCCATACGAGCAGGTAGGACACGAAGAACGCGGTCCACCCGCAGGCCTTCTCGAAAGTCTTCCTGGTGACGTTCATGTCACGACGCTCCGTTGCAGTGGATCCGGAACAAGGGACGAAGCCGCCCCTCAATGTAGACATCACGATCAATCAGTCTATCTCGTTAGTAGATGATCCGCATTCTAAACTCGCGTCGGCGGCAAAAGTTCTCTTCTCTTTTGCCCGGCCCTCGGAGTTCTCCTGTCCTAGCGCCTGGTGGTATCGACGGGGTAGGCGGTGGAGCTTTTGATCCTCTCCATCGCGAAGTGAGACGTGACGTTCTTGAGCGGGACGGCCTCCGTCAAGCGCTGGTAGAAGGCGTCGTAGGCAGCCATGTCCGCAACGGCCACCCGCAGCATGTAATCCACGTCCCCCGCCATCCGGTGGACTTCCATGACTTCCGGCATGGTGTCGATCGCGTGTGAAAAGCTCTTCCGCCAATCGGGCGTGTGGTCCGACGCTTCGATGGCGACGAAAACGGTGAGCCCGAACCCGATCTGTTCCGGAGCTACCAGGGCAACCCGCCCGAGAATGATGCCTGCCTGCTCCAGCTTCTGGATTCTCTTCCAGCAGGGTGTCTGTGAAAGTCCCACGCGTTCGCCGATATGGGCCACGGACAACGTGGCGTCTCGCTGCAGTTCGGCAATGATTTTTCGGTCGATCAGATCCAGCATCCTGCCTCCATCTTTCGTGATGGCGGCCAAGGCTAACCGAAATCGGAGATTTGTCTACTAATCAAGTAGATTATTAGCCATGGCTTCTCTGTCTCATTGATGGGTGCCGACATGCGGCGGATCGTCTATTGTCCGCCGCACTGCCATCCAGAACGAGATGATTCCGGCGTGACGCCCAGTCAAATCCTCATCATTGTCCTGCTGCTGGGCCTGCTGACGGCATTCGCCACGGATCGGTTCCGTTCCGATACGATCGCCATCGGGGGACTTGTGGCGGGCATCCTGCTCGGGCTCGTTCCTCTCGACCGCATTTTTTCCGGTCTGACAAATCCGGCGGTTCTCACGGTGGTAGAAGTCCTGCTGATCGTGCAGGCGCTCAGCGGGAGTCATGCCTTCGATCGCATCGGGGAATGGCTGAACCGTCGCTTCGTCCGGCCGCATGCTTTGGTCATGGCGCTATGCGGCTTTGCGGCCTGTCTTTCCAGCGTCATGAACAACGTGGCCGCTTTCTCGCTGATGCTGCCCGCCTGCTTCTCGGTGATCGCAAAAGGACGGGTCTCCGCGCGATGGATATTCCTTCCGCTGAGTTACGCCACGCTGCTCGGTGGACTGTGGACCTCCATCGGGACGCCTCCGAACCTGATCGCCAGTTCATTCCTCCAGCAAAGCGGGACGAGGGGATTCTCTTTGCTGGACTTCGCGCCCGTCGGTATTGCCGCGACCGCTGTCTGCCTCCTGGTCATGGCGCTATGGCTGCCGCGGACGCTCTTCGATGAAGGGGATGAGCAAGCTCCGGAAGATCCCGTGTCGATACATAGGAGCATGACGGAGCTGGTGTTCTCGTCCGCGGGACAGGCACCGTCGTCGGTAGGGCTTGTGGAGCATCTGCTGGAGGGGCGTGTCTGTAATATTCTTCGGGACGAAAGGCGCCTCTTTCCATTGAAGAACGAAACGGCCGTTCTTCCGGGTGATCGGCTGCTTGTCGAGGCTGATCCGAAGAATCTGGAAAAAGCGCTGGCCGCCGGCATCGTTTCCTATGGACGCCGGGGCGGCGGTGCGGACCGGCGGCGCGTCAAGGCCATCGTGATGCCGCACAGCCTGCTGGCAGGTTCGTCCATCGCTGCCCAGGACCCGGTGAACGAACGCGCCGTGGAAATTCTTCAGGTCGAAGGTGAACCGGCGCGCTTCGAAGGTCCGTTCGAGGAATTGTCCTTCCGGGTTGGCAGTATCCTGCTTCTCGAGGGTGACGACGCAGCGATCCGCTCCTTCATCTCCTATCATGACCTCGTGGAGGTTGCGGGAGACCCGCAGACGGACCTTTCTGCCGTCGGCGTCCTGCCGCTTGCCGTGTTTGCGCTCGGCGTCCTCGTCGCGGCCTCCGGCCTCGCTCCTCCCGAAATCGCTCTGGCCGGCGTCGTGGCGGTACTTTGCCTGATCGGAAGGCTTGATATCAGGGCTGCGCTGAGGAACCTGAATTGGCCGATCATCATCATCCTGGTGGCGATGCTGCCTCTGGGAGAGGCGGTAGGTACGACCGGCGCCGCAGCCGCAATCGCGACGGCGGTCACCGGATACCTGCCTCTGTCCATGGCGCCTCTTGCAGTCTTTGTGCTGTTGGCCATTGCCATGGCCATCACGCCTTTCGTCAACAATGCCACGACGGTGGTGATACTGGCGCCGATCGCTGTCGAAATCGCGAGTGCCACCCAGCTTTCTCCCCAGATGCTGGTGATGGCCGTGGCAGTCGGTGCTTCCTGCGATTTTCTTACGCCGTTCGGTCACCACAACAACATGTTGGCGTACAGTCTGGGGCACTATCGGTTCAGGGATGTCCTGAAGCTCGGGTGGCCGGTATCGCTGGCTGCCTTCCTTACGGCAGGTACCGTGCTGCTCCTGTACTGGTAGAGACTTGCGACCTCATCTCATGCCCCGAGAGAGCTTCGAGATCTCCCGCGCGGCAAATTTTAGCAGCGGCGTGAAGAGTTCTTGCTTGGACAGCATAGCAGAAGCCGATGTCTTTGCGGGGACAGAGCCTTA
>DASUPM010000013.1:0-2288 GCA_036281095.1 Pseudorhizobium sp. | reverse complement strand
GCTTCGGCAGAGCCAGAAGATGGAGGCGCTGGGACAGCTTACAGGCGGTGTGGCCCATGATTTCAACAACCTGCTGCAGGTCATCTCGGGCAATCTCCAGCTTCTATCGCGGGATGTCTCCGGCAACGAACGGGCTGGCCGGAGGGTGGAGAATGCCCTTTCGGGGGTTCAGAGAGGAAGCAAGCTGGCAAGCCAGTTGCTCGCGTTTGGCCGCCGTCAGCCACTGGAGCCAAAGGTCGTCAATGTGGGGCGCCTCTTGCGCGACCTCGAGGAACTGCTTCGGCGGACGCTGGGCGAAGACATCCTCGTCGAGACGATCACCCGGAGCGAGATCTGGAACACTTTCCTCGACCCGACACAGATCGAGAACGCACTGCTGAACCTGGCGATCAACGCCAGAGACGCCATGGAAAACGGCGGGAAGCTGACGATCGAGGCGAGAAATACGGTTCTTGGTGACGAAGAGACCAGACAGGAACCTGATGTGGTGCCGGGTGACTACGTCATGCTGACGGTTTCGGATACGGGTTCCGGAATGAGTCCCGAAGTACTGGCGCAGGTTTTCGAGCCGTTCTTTTCAACCAAGCCGGTCGGCAAGGGTACCGGGCTGGGGCTGTCGATGGTCTACGGATTCGTAAAGCAGTCCGGCGGGCACATAAAGATCGACAGCGAGGTGGGCCGGGGAACGAGCATCCGATTATATTTTCCCCGCGTTCTTCGCCAGGAGGATCTCGTCGAGGAGTCCGACGCGGGGCCGGCAACCGGCGGCAGCGAGACGATCCTGGTGGTCGAGGATGACGAGCAGGTGCGGGCCACCGTCGTCGAAATGCTCGGCGATCTCGGTTACCGGGTGCTGAAGGCCAGAGACGCCGCAAGCGCTCTCAACGTGGTGGAAAGCGGCCTGCCGATCGATCTCGTCTTCACCGATGTCGTCATGCCCGGACCTGTCAGGAGTACGGAGCTTGCCAGGCAGGCTCAAGCGCGTTTTCCAAATGTGGCGGTACTTTTCACCTCCGGCTACACGCAGGATTCCATCGTCCATAACGGACGCCTCGACCCCAATGTCGATCTGCTTTCCAAGCCCTACACTCGCGAAGCCCTCGCGCGAAAGGTGCGCCAAGTGCTCAATGCGCAACAGCAACGCAACCGCACTCGCGCGACGTTTGCAACGGGCAATGCGGCTGCCGTCAAAGTGGATGAGCCTGTGACGCCGACCTATCGAGTATTGCTCGTCGAAGACGATTTTCTGATCCGGATGAGCACGGCCGATATGCTCAGCGACCTCGGGCACCAGATCGAGGAAGCCGGAAGTGCCGAGGAGGCGCTGTCCTTGCTGAAGGCGGGAAAGTTCGATGTCCTGATGACGGATCTGGGCCTTCCCGGTCTCTCGGGAGGTGAATTTGCCCGCAAGGCGCGCGAGCTTGCTCCCGATATCGGTGTTATTTTCGCAACCGGTCGGGATCGCATGCCCGACGATGGCGCAGTGGAAGGCGCGCTGCTGCTGAAAAAGCCGTTCGGCAGCGAAGAGATCGCCAGGGCCTTTGATGGAATTGCCGGCGCGAGGAGATGATCGGGCCTCACCACGTTTCGTGGAAGTGATGCACCGGACCGTGACCAAGTCCTACGGACAGTTCGCCGGAGCGGGAAATGGCCGCTGAAACGTATGTCTTTGCAACCGTCACTGCCTCCAGCGGCGCAAGACCTTTGCCGAGTTCCGCAGCGATTGCGCTGGAAAGGGTGCATCCTGTGCCGTGGGTGTTCCGCGTCGCCGTTCTTCCGCTCTCCAGCCAGGCGAGAGTGCCGTCATAGGCGAACACATCCGGGCTCTCGTCGCCCGGGAGATGCCCGCCCTTCACCAGTACCGTCCTCGGGCCACGCGCCAGCAGGCGCTCGGCTTGCGCGCCCATGGTTGCCCGGTCGGTTGCCTCGGCCTCGCCGAGCAGTGCGGCCGCTTCCGGCAGGTTGGGCGTTATGACCGTCGCGAGAGAAAGAAGGCGCCGGTTCAGCGCTTCCACCGCATCGTCGGCAAGAAGCGAGGCGCCGCCCTTGGCGATCATCACGGGGTCGAGAACGATCGGCACTCCCGGACGGGCGGCAAGGGCTTCCGCTACCGTTTCGGCTATGTCACGGGTTGCGATCATGCCGATCTTCACCGCATCGACACGAATGTCGGAAAAGATAGCTTTGATCTGATCGAAGACGAAGCGCGGCGGTACGGGATGCACGCCGGACACGCCTTGGGTGTTTTGGGCGGTCAATGCCGTCAGCACCGCCATCCCGTATGTGCC
>DASUPM010000012.1:0-4044 GCA_036281095.1 Pseudorhizobium sp. | reverse complement strand
ATGGCGGAGGGCGGCGACGGTTAGAATGCCGTCGCTCTGAACGCGGTAGAGGACGACATATCCAGAAGAGCCGAAGAGGACGAGAATCTCTCGAAGGAAAGGATCGTCTCCGGCAGCTTTTCGGTGACTGAACGGAAAGATCGCCAATGACGCAATCGCCTTCTGCATCGCCTGGTAGGCGCGTTCGGCAAGTTCGATGTCATAGGCTACGAGATAATCATAAAGCCGATCGATATCGTCCAACGCCTGTTGGGTATACCGGATCGTATAGCTCATTTGCCTTCGGCACCCTCGTCTGCCCTTGCGGCCTTAGCTGCCTCCAGCTTGGACCTCATCCGCGAAAGAACGTCCTCGGTCGTGTAATAGACGCCCGTGCGCTCGGACTCCGCCAATGACGCCAGTCCCCTGGCGATGAACTCGGCCTGTGTCTTGCGGAAATGGACCTGCGCCTTGACGGAATTCTCGACGAAGGCGGAGAGGCTTTCTCCCTCCTTCAGCACGCTTTCGGCGGCGGCGCGGAGTTCAGGATCGACACGGAGCGAGGGAAGCGTTGCAGTCTTCATGGCAGACCTCGTGCGTTGCAATTGCGATGCATCTTACGCCCAACCTCCCACCGGCGCAACGCCCTGCCAGGGAGGGCTAAAGAAAGCCGATCCACCTGCCGGCGACGATGGCCCCGGCCCAGACGAGGATGGAGATCGTCGCCCCAAGACGGACCGCCATCGGCGGCGGCCCGCCGGCGACCACCTGCCGCCAGCCGGGCGCGAAATGCAAAACCGCGACGTTGACGAGGCCGAACGAGACCAGGCCGAGCTTTGCCAGAAAGGCCGGGTTTCGGACATATTCCAGCGGCCTGACGGAGAAGAGACAGAGGCCGGTGAGAATGGCGACAAGCAGCCCGGCTCCAGCGAGGCGGGAAAGGTAGACGGCCACCGGCGGCAGCGGCACGGCGCGGCCAAGACCGAGCAGTCTCAGGTCAAGCGCCAGGATTGCGCCAAACAGCACGCCGATCGCCATGATATGGGCGGCGTTCACCAGCAGATAGAAAGTCGGCGAGGCAATCAGGGCGCGCGCCACGATAGTGTCGGAAATCGGTGCAAGCCACTCCACGGCGCGTGGCCTCAATTCGTCTCGATGCGCTCCGGATAGATGTCGTACGTCTTGGTGCCGACGATGACGCGGACAGCCTTCATGCGCAGTTCGTCGCGGTTCCTGGAGCGGTTGCCGATCAGCGTGACGGCGTCTCCGACATTGGCCACTCCTTCGACGAACCCGGATCGCTGGGTCTTACCCGGATTGCTGAGCTCGACGGTCCACAGACCATCATCGGCCTGGACCTCCATGGACGGATGCGGCGGCGCAAACGAAATGGACGTGATGGTACCGCTCAATTCGATCTGCTCGGCTTCGGCCCACGACCAGCCGTGGTGGGCGGCCGCCGCCGTCGCCATGGCCGCCGAGACGAACAGGGCAGCGGTAATCTGTGGGATTGGCAGTCGCATCATGACGCTCCTCACATTGAGATAGCCCCAGACATAACGGCCGGAAGCCGCGGGACCAGTGTGCTCACCGTCAAGTGATGGCGTCATGGTCGATGCATGGCCGCATGGGACGTTAGTCCTACTTGCGCGCGCAGGCACCGCCGCTAAATGAATCTTGCAGACGCAGGGGAGACTTCAGGAACGATGCACCAAAGGCGCGCCAGAACCGAGCGGGTGACGCTGCAGGACGTGGCAACCGCGCTGGGCATCAGTTCCATTACCGTCTCACGGGCGATCCGGGAGCCCGAAAAGGTGTCGGAGCCGCTGCGCGAACGCGTCCTCCACCAGGTCGAACAGATGGGTTACGTGCCGGATCTGGCGGCGCGGGCGCTCGCAAGCCGCCATAGCGGGGTGATCGGCGTGTTGGCGCCGGCACTCACCAGCCATGCGCATCTCAGCATCATGCGCGGCATCGAGGAGCGCGTGCGCACGTCGGACCTGCGGATCCAGTACGCCAATTCGCGCTACGATCCGGAGGAGGAGTGCCGGCAGATCCGCCTGTTCCTTTCGCAGCACCCGGCCGGAATCCTGCTGTCCGGCCTGCAGCACCGCGATGGCGCGCTGGACCTTCTGGACAAGGCGCCCTGCCCCGTCGTCCAGATCGTCGATCTCCATCTGATGCCGAGCGGCATCGCCGTCGGGGTCAACCACTGTGACGCTGCCGCCTCCGCCATCCGCCACCTCCTCGCCTGCGGCTACCGCAGGATCGGCCTGATCGGCGGAACGCGCGACGTCCGGTCGGAGCGGCGGCAGGAAGGCTATCGCCTTGCAATGCAGGACGCCGGACTGGCAGATTGCGCGCTGGTGGTTTCGGAGGACGCGCCGACCAGCGTCCAGTTGGGCTGTCAGCTTCTCCAGCGACTGCGGGCACAGGCGCCGGATCTCGATTGCGTCTTCTGCCAGAACGACGATCTGGCGCTGGGCGTGCTGTTCGAGGCGCAACGCCTGGGGCTCGCCATACCGGACTTCGGAATCTGCGGCTATAACGACCTGGGCTTTGCCGGCTACAGCCACCCGGCGCTGACGACGGTCAGGGTGCCGCGATTCGAAATGGGCTACCGCGCCATCGACCTGCTGATCCGGGCGGTGGAGGGCGAACGCCTGCCGGCAGCGCCCATCGATCTGGGTTTCGAACTCATCCCGAGGGGAACGACGCGTCGGCCGGCTTGAGCCGACGCACCGGCCTTGATCAGATATCGCTTGCGGCGTTGGCGAAGACCTCCGCCGCCTGGGCGGCCGTCATGCGGCGCACATCCGCTTCGTCCCGCCGGTTCGCAAACAGTTCGCTGGCCATGATCTGGTCCGCCAGATCCGCCGGCAGCGACAGCAGGACGCGTTCCCCCTCGTAGCGGATACCGATGCCACCGACGCGCTTTGCCGCGATCATGCCGCCGGCGACCGTGTTGTGGGTATCCGGATCGATGAGGATGAAGGCGCCGGTGGAGCGGTTCTGCTCGTAGGTGTCGAAGATCGCCCGCTCGTCGAAGGCGAGGCGCACCTTGCCGATGGCGTTCATCGGCAGGCTCTCGGCATGGGGCCGCCACGAACCCGTGGCGAGTTCCAGCAGCGAGGTCGGCGCAATCGAGACCCGCTGCCGGCGGCTGCCGCTCTTCAGCCAGTAGCGCTTGCCGGGCTCGATGCCGTCCGGCTGCAGGGCGACGATCTGCGCCTCGAATTCCAGCCCCGTCATCGGCTGCGCGTCGAGCGAGACGATCATGTCGCCGCGCGAGACATCCACCTGGCGGTCGAGGACGAGGGTGACGGCATCGCCGGCGACCGCCGCGTTGCGGACGAGATCGAAGGTAACGATCTGCTTGACGTTGGCAATCATGCCGGACGGCAGGACCACGACGGAATCGCCCGGCTTTACCGAACCGCCTGCGACGGTGCCCTGGTAGCCGCGGAAGCTCTCCCCCGGCCGCGAGACGCGCTGCACGGGCAAGCGGAAGCCGCCGGCCTGGGCGGAGCGGACGGTCGCAAGCTCGAGCGTCTCGACCAGCGTCGGACCGTCGTACCACGGCATTACCGAGCCTGCGGGATAGACGACGTTCTCGCCCTTGAGGGCCGACATCGGGATGGCGGTGATCTGCCGGACCCCGAGCGAGATCGCCAGTTCCTTGAAGTCATGCGAGATGCTGTCGAAGATCGCCCTGTCGTAACCGACGAGATCGAACTTGTTGACCGCCAGAACGAACTGCCGGATGCCCATCAGCGAGGCGATCGTCGCGTGACGGCGGGTCTGTTCGAGCAGGCCGGAGCGGGCATCGACGAGGAGCACCGCAAGATCGGCGGTGGAGGCCCCTGTCGCCATATTGCGCGTATACTGTTCGTGGCCGGGCGTATCGGCGACGATGAAGGACCGGCGGTCGGTGGCGAAGTAGCGATAGGCGACATCGATGGTGATGCCCTGCTCCCGCTCTGCCTGGAGACCGTCGAGCAGCAGCGCGAAGTCGGGAAGTCCGAGATCGTTCTGCTGGCCGGAATCGCGCCGCAGCGTCGCCGC
>DASUPM010000011.1:0-2668 GCA_036281095.1 Pseudorhizobium sp. | reverse complement strand
TCACCACCCGCGACTTCATGAAGCTGACTCAGCTGTTCCTGAATGACGGCAAGTGGGAGGGGCGGCAGATCGTGAGGCCCGAGTGGGCGCGAAAGTCGGGCGCCGCGCTGCGCGTTCTGTCGCCAACCATCGGCCAGACTTACGGCTACCTCTGGAACTCGTACGCTTATCCGTACCGCGGACGCAAGCTGCACGCCTATTTCCCAGGCGGGAATGGCGGACAGGTGTATATCGGCATTCCCGAACTCGACCTGCTGATTGCCTTCACCGGCGGCAATTACGCCGACCGCGTGCTGTTCCGGCCGCAGCGGGAATTCGTGCCGGAGGACATCCTGCCGGCGGTCAGCCCTTGAAGCCCGCTTCGTTGATGTATGTCACTCAAGCCTTGCAACCATGGGCTCGCTGGCCACCTCCAGATCGATACCACGCGCCGTGAACGTTCCAACGAGATCGTTCTGCAGAAACGCTCTCGCTTCGGCGCTTGCCATCAAGTTTGCCTCGAAGTGGGCGAGTGTCAGCCCGCGCATCGTTTCGGTGGCGTGTTCTGCGGGGCACAGCTCCGCAAAAGGCCGGAAAGCTCTCCCGACTGCCGGTCCATCGATCTCGGGATCTGGAAACTCGCCGCTGAGGTAGCGAAGTCGCAGGGCTTCGTGCATCTCCTCCGCGTTGTCCGCCCAGTGGAGATGTCCGGCCTTCTTGAGGACGACCAGCCGTTTCGGCTCCGTCAGATTGGCAAACAACTCTCGAACGTCCTCCAGAATCACGAGTGCGTCGGCCTCACCCGTCAGCAGCAGCGTTGAAACTTCGCTCTTCCAATCCAGCCTCAAAAACCTGGTGACACGAGCCATCTGCGGCAATGGACTTCGTCTGCCCGAAGACGGCGCGATGGCGACACATGCGACCGTCCGCGGGCTTTCAGCGTTCACCGAGAGCGCCGTGAATCCGCCCAACGACAGACCAAATGAGCCGACCTTTTCTGCATTGACCACATTCCGCAGAAAGCTGGAGGCATTCAAAGCGAGCAGCTCTATGACCTCCGCGCCCTGTACGGGCCTGGCTCGGGCTGACGCATCGACCGGTCTACGTTTGATCGCGGGATTCATTCCGTACATGTCGCGAATGTTGTCACCCGGAAAATCAGGTGCCGCCACGACGAAGCCATGGCTCGCCAGGTAGACGCACATCGCCGCCATCTCGCGTCGATGTCCGTATCCACCGTGCCAGTACATGACGAGCGGCCGCTTCCCCTGTGCAGGTCTGGCATCGCGGACCGCCTCCTGCGTCGCCTCGGGAAGCTCTTCGACAAACCTGAACGCGTCAATCGCTTTTGCGCCGCGATATTCGTCCGCCGCCGGATACCAGATCTCGGTCGTGTAGTTGCCGTTCTTTCCAGTCAGCTCGATCGTACGAACGCCGGCTGGAAATTCACCATTGATGAATGGGTTGTACATTTTGAATCCCCCGAATTTTCTCGCTCACTCGCCCGCCTGGCGACGTCGTTGGTGCGCGTCCCGCGCATGCGACGGAGAAAAGATTCTTTGACGCCGAGTGTAGCGCCCGGCGCGCGGCCCGAGTGACGGCACCGTCGACCTTCCACCAGCACGA
This sequence comes from Pseudorhizobium sp., assembly GCA_036281095.1. GTDB lineage: Bacteria > Pseudomonadota > Alphaproteobacteria > Rhizobiales > Rhizobiaceae > Neorhizobium. The sequence goes on along the minus strand of DASUPM010000011.1, from coordinate 1,063 downwards.
TGTGTGCAGGCCAAAACAGGTCACGCAGCATGTATAGTCTAGCCAATCAACGACCAGGACGAGAATGCACCCGGACCCGATGTCGAGACAGTCATGCAAATCGTCGTAACGGGCGCAACGGGCTTCGTAGGTTCGCACTTCGCACATTACGCAGTAGCCGCCGGCCACAGGGTCGTGGGGCTGTTTCGTCCCGGAAGAAAGCCGGACACGGCGCAGCAGCTCGCGGATTCGGGCGTGCTGCTGCGCAGCGCCAACATTCTCGACCGCGGGACGCTGGTCGCTGCCATGCAGGGGGCGGATTGCGTCTGCCACTTCGCCGCCGCCTTCAAGGAAAGCGGCGTCCCAGACGACCACTTCCATCGGGTCAATGTCGGCGGCACGGTCAATGCGCTCGAGGCCGCGGCCACGGCGGGCGCGCGCCGCTTCGTTTACTGCAGCACCGCCGGCATCTACGGTCGGCGCGTCGCCGGAACGATCGACGAGTCCGCGGCGCCGCAACCCTGGAACGCCTACGAGAGATCCAAGCTCGAGACGGAACGCCAGTTGCGCAGCCGCGCGCCGCAGTTGGGTATCGAATACGTCATCCTGCGCCCTACCGCGGTATACGGCCCGCACGACGACCGCTTGTTGAAGATGTTTCGCCTGGCGGCGAAGGGGCGCTTCCCCCTGTTTGGCAAAGGGGAAGGCCGTCGGCACATGGTCTATGTCACGGATCTCGCTGACGCATTTCTGCGCGCGTGTACGACGCCGGCAGCCGCGTCGAAGGAGATGATCATCGGCGGGCCGCAGGTGGTTTCGCTGCGCGAGATGCTCGAGATCCTGGCAGACGCCGTCAATCGCCCCACGAGCGGTCCGCAATTGCCGCTGAAGCCCATGATGCTGCTCGCCGCCGTTACCGAGGACGTCTGCAGCAAGCTCGGCATCAAGCCGCCGATCTATCGCCGCCGCATGGATTTCTATCTGAACGATGCGGCCTTCAGCTCGAGGCTGGCGGGGGAAGTCCTTGGATGGCGACCAAAAGTCAGCCTGCGCGAAGGACTGCGCAACACGTTCATGGCCTATT
>DASUPM010000010.1:0-12564 GCA_036281095.1 Pseudorhizobium sp. | reverse complement strand
TCAATCAGGTCGGCATCACCGAGGCCCGCCAGCAGAAATATGCCTTTTCCGAGCCCTATATCGCCTCCAAGGCGGTGCTGATCGTCCGCGACAACAACGAGGAGATCAAGGGCTTTGCCGATCTGAAGGGCAAGAAGGCCGCCCAGTCGCTCACCAGCAATTACGGCAAGATGGCCGAGGAGAACGGCGCGGAACTCGTCGGCACCGATGGCTTCGACCAGTCGATCCAGCTGGTGCTGACCGGCCGCGCCGACGCGACGCTGAACGACAGCCTCTCCTTCCTCGACTTCAAGAAGCAGAAGCCCGACGCTCCGGTGAAGGTCGTCGCCGAACAGGCCGAAGCCAGCTATTCCGGCATCCTGCTGCGCCAGGGCGATGACGAACTCGTCGCGGAGGTCAACAAGGCGCTGGAAGCGATCAGGGCGGACGGCACCTACGGGAAGATCTCCGACAAGTATTTCGGGCAGGACGTGTCGAAGTAGGCGTCGTTTTCTTCCCGGTGCCGCCGCGGCGGCACACATCCCGGTTGAAACGGAACGTCCGGCGCTTGTAGCCGGACGTTTCTGTTTTGTAAGAACGGTAACCGAGTTCAAGAGCAGAGGACCGACCCGTGCCGCACTGGCTTCAACTGATGGTGGATTCGCTGCCGACGCTCCTGTGGGCGGGCATCCGGTTCACGGTACCGCTGACCATCCTGTCCTTCGCCTTCGGCCTGGCGCTCGGGCTTCTCACGGCGGTGACGCGCCTCTTCGCGCCGAAGCCGCTCGAAATGATCGCCCGCTTCTACGTCTGGGTCATCCGCGGCACGCCGCTCCTCGTCCAGCTCTTCGTGATCTTTTACGGCCTGCCGAGCATCGGAATTTTGCTCGATGCCTTCCCCGCGGCGCTGATCGGCTTTACGCTGAACGTCGGCGCCTATTCGTCGGAAATCATCCGCGCCGTCATCTCCTCCGTGCCCAAGGGCCAGTGGGAAGCAGCCTATTCGATCGGCATGACGTGGCGCCAGGCCATGGGCCGCACCATCCTGCCGCAGGCCGCGCGCGTCGCCGTGCCGCCGCTCTCCAACACCTTCATCTCGCTGGTCAAGGATACCTCGCTCGCCGCGGCGATCACCGTGCCGGAACTCTTCCAGTCGGCGCAGCGCATCGTCGCCACCACCTATGAGCCGCTGATCCTTTATATCGAGGCGGCCCTGATCTACCTCGCGCTGAGTTCCGTCCTGTCCAACCTGCAGGTCAGGCTGGAGCGCCGCTTCTCCCGCTACGGCGGAACGCTGGAGGCTGCCCGATGATCGAGCTTTCTCATATCTCGAAGAGCTTCGGCGAGACGCTTGTTCTCGACGATGTCGGGCTTCAGGTCGCCGAAGGCCGCGTCACCGCGCTGGTCGGTCCCTCCGGCGGCGGCAAGAGCACGCTGCTCCGCTGCATCAACCTCCTGGAGATCCCGACCACCGGCACCATCCGCCTCGGCGAGGCGGCGGTGGAATTCAGCCCCGGCCGGAAGCTCGGCTGGGACGCGATCCAGAAGATCCGCCGCCAGACCGGCATGGTCTTCCAGAACTTTCAGCTCTTCCCGCACCGCACGGCGCTGGAGAACGTGATGGAGGGCCTGCTGACGGTGCTGAAATGGCCGCGCGAGAAGGCGGAAAGCCATGCGCGGGCGCTGCTCGCCAAGGTCAACATGGAGCACAAGGCCGATGCCTGGCCGGCGACGCTGTCCGGCGGCCAGCAGCAGCGCGTCGCGATCGCCCGCGCGCTCGCCATGTCGCCGCGGGTCCTCCTCTGCGACGAGCCCACCTCGGCGCTGGATCCGGAACTCGCGACCGAAGTGGTCGAGGTCCTGAGCAAGCTCGCGGGCGAGGGAACGACGATGATCATCGCCACCCACGACCTGAGGCTTGCCTCGCGGGTGGCGAACGAGGTCGTGTTCCTGGAGGCGGGGAAAGTGGTGGAGGCCGGTCCGGCGGAGCGCATCTTCGGCGCGGCGGAGCGGGAGCGCACCCGCCGCTTCGTCTCCTCCATCAATGCGGCCCAGGGCGGGGCCGATCAGGCGCTCTGACGCTACGCCTGGGACCCGGCCTTGGCGCCGTATGCCGCCATGAACACGCGGATTGCGCCGCGGATGACGCGGTCGAGCTCGGCGTCGGACGGCACGTCCTCGAGATCGCCGAACAGGCGGAACTTGAAGAAGCCGCCCGTCGACATTTCGATGAACTGGCGCGCAGCGAGATCCGTGTCCTCGACCACGAGGTTGCCGAGCGCGGTATGGCGCCGGATGAATTCCTCCAGCACATGGCGCACATTGCCCGGAGCTGCATGGAAGAACCGGCGCGAGACGGTCGGCATCCGGGCGACGACACCGATGACGGTGCGCATGGCTCCGATCACGTGCGGACAGGTGATGTGGCGGGCAAAGCTCGTGCCGAAAGCATAGAGGCCCTCTTCGACCGCCTCGCTGCCGGCGAGGATGTCGCGCATGTCGTTGGCGATGCGGTCGCGCTCTTGGTCCACCATGGCGACGAACAGGTCTTCCTTGTTTTGGAAGTAGACGTAGATCGTCCCCTTGGACACGCCCGCCTCTCGCGTGATGTCGTTCATGCTGGCCGCATCGAAGCCGACCGTCATGAACACGCGCTTGGCGCCGTCGATGATCTGCTCCCGCTTGGCGGGGTCCTCGCCCGCAGCAAAGCGTCCGCCAGTGGTCGCGGGCCCTCTGTTTTCCGATGCCTCTTTTGGTCTGCTCATATCTCTTTTACCTTTTCGAACCGATCGGTTCGATTGCCGCTTGATGTGCGCGCAAAAAGTCTCTATGTCAAGTTCACCGAACCGAGCGGTTCGATTGATCTCCTGCAAACATGGTGCCTCCGATGACCGCGACCAAACCTGCAAGCACCCTGCGCGACGTTTCCCGTGACGGTGAAAGCGCCGAAGCCCCACACCGCACGGAAGCCTCGACCGCTCCCTTGCCGGAAACCGGGGCGCCGGCCAAGCGCAGGCGTTCCGGTCTCGTCCTCCCCGTCATCCTGCTGGCGCTCCTCGGCGGCGCCGGCTGGTACGGTTACGGCTGGTGGACGGACGGCAGGTTCCTGGTCTCGACCGACGACGCCTATATCCAGGGCGACATTGCGATCATTTCCCCCAAGGTCTCCGGTTACGTCGAAAAGGTCAATGTCGTCGAGAACCAGCAGGTGCATGCGGGCGATCCGCTGGTGACCCTGGATGATGGAGATTACCGGCTGGCTCTTGAGAGCGCCGTAACCGGCATCGAGGCCGCAAAACTCTCCGTCGGCCGCATCGATGCGCAGATCACCGGCGCGGAGGCGGCGTTGAAGCAGGCCGAAGCGCAGCGAGGGGCGCTGGAAGCGGCCCTGCGCGGCGCGGAAATCAACCGCAAGCGCGCAAGCGAACTGGCCGCGAAGTCGGTCGGCACCGCGGCGGAACTGGACAATGCGGAGGTGGCGCTGGAGCAGGCGCGCGCCAATCTCGTGGCCGGTCAGGCGGCGGTCGCCTCGGCGCAAGCCAATATCGGCCTCCTGCAGGCGCAGCGCCGCGAGGCGGTCAACACGGTGCGTGCCCAGGAGCTTGCCCGTGACCAGGCGAAGCGCGATCTCGGCTTCACCGTGCTCAAGGCTCCCTATGACGGCATCATCGGCAATCTCGCGGTCCAGACGGGCGATCTCGTCTCGGCGGGCAAGCGCCTGGCTGCGCTCGTGCCGCTGACGGAGCTCTATATCGAGGCAAACTTCAAGGAAACCCAGATCAGCGAGCTTCAGCCGGGCTCGAAGGTTCGTGTCCATGTCGATGCCTTCGAGGCGCATGACATCGAGGGGACCGTCCAGTCGATCTCGCCTGCCTCCGGCGCCGTCTTCTCGATGTTGCCGGCGGAAAATGCCACCGGCAACTTCACCAAGGTCGTTCAGCGCGTCCCGGTCAGGATATCCCTGCCGGCCGAGGCGCTCTCCGACCGGCACCTGCGGGCGGGCCTGAGCGTCGTCGTCGACGTCGATACCCGCACCGCGCCTTCGGACGAGGCCGTGGCTCTGGCCAAGTAAGGTAAGGGCGCCGCTCAAGGCTCAACGCTCAAGGAGAATGGCCATGGCAGCAGCGGCGTTGACGGCGGGGGCAGTTCCCGCCGATCCACCCATGGACAGGCGCAAGCTGATCGCCTTCTTCGCGATGGTCTTCGGCATGTTCATGTCGATCCTCGACATCCAGATCGTCTCCGCCTCGCTTGCGGAAATCCAGGCGGGCCTCGGCGCGGGATCGGAGGAGGTCGCCTGGGTGCAGACCTCCTATCTGATCGCCGAGGTGATCATGATCCCGCTGTCGGGAACGCTGGCGCGCATCCTGTCGACACGGGTGCTGTTCAGCATCTGCGCCGCCGGCTTCACTCTTGCGAGCGTTCTCTGCGCGACCGCCACCAATATCGAGCAGATGATCGTCTACCGCGCGATCCAGGGCTTCATAGGCGGCGGCATGATCCCGTCCGTATTTGCGGCCGCTTTCACCATCTTCCCACCTTCGAAGCGCTCGATCGTCTCGCCGATCATCGGTCTGGTCGCGACGCTGGCGCCGACCATCGGCCCGACCGTCGGCGGCTATCTGAGCCACGCCTTCTCGTGGCACTGGCTCTTCCTCGTCAACCTGGTTCCGGGCGTCCTGGTCACCGCCATCGCCTGGAGCATGATCGACTTCGACAAGCCGGAAATGAGCTTGTGGAAGAAGTTCGACTGGTGGGGGCTTCTCGCCATGGGCCTCTTCCTCGGCTCCCTGGAATACGTGTTGGAAGAGGGCAACAACAAGGACTGGTTCAGCGACGGGCACATCGTCCTCGGGACGCTGGTCATGCTCACGGGTGCCGTCGTCTTCTTCTGGCGCGCATTCCGCGTGGAGTTTCCGGTCGTCGACCTGAAGGCCTTCGCCAACCGGAATTTTGCCTTCGGTTCGCTCTTCTCCTTCGTGATGGGCATCGGCCTTTACGGCCTCACCTACCTCTATCCGCTCTATCTGGGGCGCATCCGCGGCTATGACTCGCTGATGATCGGGGAGACGATGTTCGTGTCGGGGCTCGCGATGTTCTTCACGGCACCGATTGCCGGCGCTCTCTCGAACCGGCTCGACCCTCGGGTGATGATGGCCATCGGCTTTGCCGGCTTTGCGCTTGGAACCTGGATGATGACCGGAATGACGGCCGACTGGGATTTCTACGAGCTGCTGATCCCGCAGATCCTGCGCGGCTGCTCGCTTATGCTCTGCATGGTGCCGATCAACAACATCGCGCTCGGCACCCTGCCGCCTGCGCGCATCCGCAATGCATCCGGGCTCTTCAACCTCACCCGCAACCTCGGGGGCGCGGTTGGACTGGCGATCATCAACACGCTCCTCACCCAGCGCACCGACGAGCATTACCTGCGGCTTTCGGAGCACGTGAACTTCTCCAACCCCGCGGCACTGGACTGGCTGGGGAGCGTCGGCGCCAATTATGACAGCTACGGACTTGAAGGCGACCTCGCCGCCATGGCGAGGCTGTCCGGCATCGTCTCCCAGCAGGCCTGGCTCATGTCCTTCATCGACGTCTTCATGATCCTCACCCTGCTGTTCGCAAGCCTCATCCTGATGGTCATGCTGATCGCCAAGCCGTCCGCCCCGGCCGGTGGCGGCGGAGGCCATTGAGGTCGGGCCCAAGGCGCCGTCTTCAACCCCGGTCGTTGAAGGGATGAACCAAACCGTATCGATGCGGGTTGATGGCTGAGATCGACATGAGGTCTGGCCGTGAATGTCACGCCGGTAGTACGGGAGATGGAAGTCTGGATCAGGACTTTCGTGCTTGACGAGTGGACGCTCTATCAGGCGATCATCCTGCTCGTCGGCCTTGTTCTGTCTGCCCTGCTGGCCTCGCGCACCGAGCCTCTCCTGGAGGCTCGGGCACGCCGCATCAAGGGAAATCCTGACCTGCTGCGCGTCATCATCGCCTTCATGCGCAGGCTGAAATGGCTCTACCTGATCCTCTGGCTGTGGCTCGCCCAGGCCGTCCTCATGCGCCTGACAGGGCCGTCGCACCGGTGGATCGTCGCCACCGCGCTTACCCTCGTCGCGGCCTGGTTCGTCATCTCCGTCCTCACCAAGATCATACGAAATCCCGCCCTGTCCCGTGTCGTCGCGATCCTCAGCTGGTGCTACGTTGCAGTCCATGCCGTCGGGCTCGACGAGCCGCTTTATGCGGCGCTGGATGGCGCGGCGATCTCCCTTGGGGCCTTGCGGCTTTCGCTGCTGGTGATCGTCAAGGCGATCGTGCTGGCGGTCGCCCTGGTCTGGCTGGCCGTGCTGCTCGGTAACGTCCTGTCGCACTGGGTCCAGCGTTCCGCGGACCTCTCGCCCTCGTTCAAGGTGCTGATCAGCAAGGTCATCAAGATCGGCCTGATCATGATCGCCGGCGCGATCGCCCTGTCGGCGACGGGCATCGACCTGACGGCGCTCACCGTGTTTTCCGGTGCCGTGGGTGTCGGCATCGGTTTCGGTCTTCAGACCGTAGTGTCGAACTTCATCTCCGGCATCATCATCCTGCTCGACAAGTCCATCAAGCCGGGCGACACGATCACGCTCGGGGACACGTTCGGCTCGGTTCGCGATCTCCGCTCCCGATTCGTCTCGGTCATCACCCGCGAAGGCAAGGAATACCTGATACCGAACGAGGACTTCATCTCGCAGCAGGTGGTCAACTGGTCGTTCTCCAGCGACTATGTGCGCATCGACGTCGAGTTCGGCGCCTCCTACGACAGCAACCCCCACGACGTCATCCGCATCGCGATCGAAACGGCTTCCGCCGTGCCGCGGGTCGCCAACGACTACAAGTTGCCGGTCTGCTGGCTGACCTCCTTCGGCGAATCCTCGCTGGACTTCAAGCTGAGGTTCTGGATCTCCGACCCTGCGAATGGCCTGACCAATATCCGCGGCCAAGTCCTTCTGGCGCTTTGGGATGCCTTCACGGAGGCCGGCATCGACATTCCGTTCCCGCATCGTGAGATCATCATGAAGACGCCGGTCAAGGTCGTGCGGAGCGACCCCGCCTCTGGCCAGGACCGAGCAGAGGCCGATGAGTAACTACGGGGAGGGCCAGGTTCCAGAACGGCAGTGGGGAAGGAACGATAAGCCGGCGAGGTGACCTTGACAGCCTCGGGGGAGGGCATATTCCGGAGACCGAATATTTCGCTTTCGGAGTGCCACCTTGAAACAACTTGCATCCTTTTCCGCCTTCGTCGGCAAGACCTTTGCCTTCTGGGTCATCCTGTTCGCCGTCGGCGGCTTCTTCTTCCCGGAAACCTTCAAGCAACTGGCGCCGTGGATCGTCACGCTGCTCGCCATCATCATGTTCGGGATGGGGCTGACCATTTCCGTGGATGACTTCCGCGAAGTGGTGAAGCGACCCTTCGATGTCGGCATCGGCGTCGTTTCGCAGTTCCTCATCATGCCCCTGCTCGCGGTGCTGCTGACGCAGATCATTCCCATGTCGCCGGAAGTGGCGGCCGGGGTCATCCTCGTCGGCTGCTGCCCTGGCGGCACTTCCTCGAACGTGATGACCTATCTCAGCAAAGGGGATGTGGCCCTTTCCGTCGCCTGCACCTCGGTGACGACACTGGCGGCGCCGATCGTCACCCCTTTCCTGGTCTGGATGTTCGCCAGCCAGTACCTGCCGGTCGATGCCATGGCGATGTTCATCAGTATCGTGAAGGTGGTACTCGTGCCGCTGGCGCTCGGTTTCGCCCTGCAGAAGCTGGCGCCCGGCGTGGTGAAGGCGGCTGTTCCGGCCCTGCCGCTCGTCAGCGTCGTCGGGATCGTCCTGATCGTCGCGGCGGTCGTCGGCGCCAGCAAGGGTGCGATCGCCCAATCGGGCCTGCTGATCTTCGCAGTGGTGGTGCTGCACAACGGGCTTGGCTACCTGCTCGGATTCTTTGCAGCCAGGGCATTCGGCCTGTCGCTCGCCAAACGCAAGGCGATCGCCATCGAAGTCGGCATGCAGAACAGCGGCCTGGGCGCGGCACTGGCAAACGCCTACTTCTCTCCCGTTGCCGCCGTGCCGAGCGCCATTTTCAGTGTCTGGCACAATATCTCCGGCGCGTTTCTCGCGAACTGGTTTGCGAACCGGGCCGAGCTTCCTGCAGGCGACGCATCTCCGGCAGCGTCGCGTTCCTGATCCGCACTGATACCGGCCCGACACCCGGGCCGGTATCAACTCCCCGAGGCGCTCCCCCTCACAAAATTCACCGCTTGTCAGCCTGCGGACATCCATTGACAGGTTGTCAGACAGCGGTATATGAATTTGAGAACTGGTAAGGCCAGCTTACCAGTCACGCGTCGTGGAGGGCGCGTCGGGAGGATCAATGTTTTCGGTCGTGGAATCGCGCCGCCTTTATCATCAGGTGGCAGATCAGATGCGCAGCCTCATCGATCGCGGTACATTCGCGGTCGGCTCCCGCCTTCCGGCGGAGCGCGAACTGGCCGAACTGCTTGCCGTCTCCCGACCCACGGTCCGCGAAGCCCTTATCGTTCTCGAAGTCGAGGGACGTGTCCATATCCGCATGGGTTCCGGCGTCTACGTTTCGGCGCCGAAGACGTCCGCCGCCGTCACGGACGGAACGGAAAACGGGGCCGAAGGTCCCTTCGAACTGCTGCGGGCCCGCGCTGTCGTCGAATGCGCCATTGCGGAGGAGGCGGCACGGGTCGCCCGGCCCGACCAGATCGCGCTTCTCGACCGGAACCTTGCCCGCATGGAGGAAAGCCTGGAGGATCGGCCTCTCGCGCTCGCCCTCGATCGGGAGTTCCATGTTGCGGTCGCCGGCATCATCGACAACGGTACCCTCAATCGCTTTGTCGCCAGCATCCACGACCTGCGGCTGACGCCCTATTTCGAGCGGCTCGCCAGCTACTTCGAAAATCCCATGACATGGCGCGCCGCCATGGAGGAGCACCGCGCGATCCGCAATGCGATTGCCGCCGGAAACCCCGAGGAGGCACGCGCGGCGATGCGTGCGCATCTCGATCAATCACAGCTTCGCCTGTCGGAAAGTTTCGGCGAGGAGCCGGCCGATGGCGTCATACCCGCCGCATGGAGGCATGCCGGCGGCCGATAGTACCCGCATCATACCCTTTGACTTCAACCTGGGAGGAGAAAGCCATGAAGTTGAAACTCACCACCATCCTCGGAGCCACCGCAGCGGTCATGATCTCGGCCATTGCGGCTCAGGCGCAGACGACGCTGAAATGGGCGCATGTCTACGAGACCTCCGAGCCGTTCCATACGGAATCGGTCTGGGCGGCCGAAGAAATCGCCAAGCGTACCGACGGCCGCTACAAGATCGACGTCTTCCCGGCCTCGCAGCTCGGCAAGGAGGCTGACATCAACCAGGGCCTCAAGCTCGGCACCGTCGATATCATCATCTCCGGTTCGAGCTTCGCCTCGCGCGAACATCCGCCGATCGGCGTCACCTACTTCCCCTACATCTTCCGTGATCCGAGCCATCTGATCGCCTACACCAAGAGCGATGTCTTCAAGAAGCTTGCTCAGGGTTACGAGGAAGCGTCAGGCGGCAACCACATCACCGCCGTCACCTATTACGGCACGCGTCACACGACCTCCAACCGGCCGATCGAGAAGTGCGCCGACATGGCCGGCCTGAAGATCCGCGTTCCGGACGTCCCGGCCTATCTCGCCATGCCGCGCGCCTGCGGGGCCAACACCACGCCGATCGCCTTCGCTGAAGTCTACCTCGCTTTGCAGAACGGTACGGTGGAAGCACAGGAAAACCCGCTGACCACGATCGAGGCCAAGAAGTTCTACGAGGTGCAGAAGCACATCGTCCTTACCGGCCACATCGTCGATCATCTGAACACGGTGGTCTCCGGCACGCTGTGGTCGCAGCTCTCCGACGAGGACAAGCAGATCTTCACCGAAGTGATGCAGGAAGCCGCCGAACGCAGCACCAAGATCATCGAGGAGCGTGAGAACGCGCTCGTCGAGAAGTTCAAGGCGGATGGCCTTTCGGTCACCGAGGTCGACAAGGCCGACTTCGAAAAGACCGTCATGGAGAAGGTGACCTTCGAGGAGTTCGGCTACGAGAAGGCCGACTGGGAAGCCATTCGCGCCGTCAAGTAAAGGCCCGCGGCGCCCGGTGCAGAGCCGCCGGGCGCCCATCCATCTCGGGATTTGGGAAGGTTTACGATGAACGAACAGCAACACGCCCCGATCAGCGTCGAGGAGATGGCGCACGCCTTCGAGGAGGAGGTTGGCCCGGTCGATCTTTCGCCCTATGCGGTGGAAGACTGGGTGAATCTCGCGATTTTCTGGGCCATGGCGATCTGCGTCTTCCTCCAGTTCTTCACCCGTTACGCCCTGAACAACAGTCTTGCCTGGACCGAGGAGATCGCGGCGAACTGCCTCGTGGTCGTCGTGTTCCTGGGATCGGTCATGTGCGTGCGCATGATGCGGCACATCCAAGTGGACTTCATCTACCAGTTCCTGTCCCCGAAGCTCCGCCGCGCCCTGGAACTGGTGGTCGATTTCATCGTCATCGGCTTCTTCGCCTACACGACCTGGCTGATGTGGCGGTACATCGCGATCGTCGGCAACGAGCGCATGGTGACGGTCAACCTGCCGCGCGGCTACGTCTTCTACACCGTGTTTGCGGCCTTCGCGCTGATGCTCGCGCGGTCCGTGCAGAACTTCGTCAAAGACATGATCAACGAAAAGACCGTTCGCGAAGAGGCGAGCGAATCCGGCGCTCAGGGGATCTGATCAATGCTGCTTCTTATCGGTTCCTTCCTGGTTCTCATGATCGTCGGCGTGCCGGTTGCGGTGTCGCTGGGCGTGGCGTCTCTCGCCTATCTCGTGATCTATGGCGTGGCGCCGGATATCATCGCCGCCCAGCGCATGATCGCCGGCGTGGAAAGTTTTCCGCTGATCGCCGTCCCCTTCTTCATCTTTGCCGGCAACCTGATGAACATCGCCGGCGTGACAGGCCGCATCTACCAGTTCGCGCTGTCCCTCGTCGGCTGGATGAAGGGCGGCCTGGCGCAGGTGAACATCGTCGGCTCGGTCGTCTTCTCCGGCATGTCTGGAACGGCACTCGCCGACGCAGCCGGCATCGGCACGATCGAGATCAAGGCGATGAAGGACCACGGCTATCCGGTGGAGGCCGCCGTCGGCGTCACCGCCGCCTCGGCGACGCTCGGGCCGATCTTCCCGCCGTCGCTGCCTTTCGTCATCTACGGCATGATGGCGAACGTCTCGATCGGCGCCCTCTTCATGGCCGGTGTCGTACCCGGCGTCGTCATGACGACGCTGATGATGGTCACCGTCTTCATCTTCGCCCACCGCAAGGGCTGGGGATCGGATACGCCGTTCGAACTGAGGCGCCTCGCGTCCGCCTCGCTCGAAATCCTCATCGTGCTCTGCTTCCCGGCAGCTGTCTATCTGCTGGTTCTGGCCGGTCTCTCGATCAACGTCGCCGTCCTGATCGGCCTCGTGGCGCTCGTCGCGCTCGACTGGTACTTCGACTTCTCCGCCGTGATGGCGCTGATGACGCCGGTGCTCCTGATCGGCGGCATGACCATGGGATGGTTCACGCCGACAGAGGCCGCCGTCGCGGCAGTCATCTGGTCGCTGTTCCTCGGTCTCGTGCGTTATCGCACCATGACCTTGCGGACGCTGGCGAAGGCGAGCTTCGACACGATCGAGACGACGGCTTCGGTGCTGTTCATCGTGACCACGGCGACGATCTTCGCATGGCTCCTGACGGTCAGCCAGGCGGCCCAGATGTTCTCGAACTTCATGTTCTCGCTGACGGACAACTGGTGGACCTTCCTGATCATCGTCAACATCGTGCTTTTGATCGTGGGTGCCTTCCTCGATACGATCGCCGCAATCAGCATCCTGGTTCCGATCCTGATGCCGATCGCCGCACGTTACGGCATCGATCCGGTCCACATGGGCCTGATCCTGACGCTGAACCTGATGATCGGGCTGCTGACCCCGCCGGTCGGCGTGGTGCTCTTCGTGCTGTCGCGCATATCGAAGCTGTCGATCGAGCGTACGGCGCTGGCAATCCTTCCCTGGATGGTCCCGCTCTTCGTCGCGCTGCTGCTGATCACCTTCATTCCGCAGATCACGCTCTGGCTACCGACGCAGTTCGGCCTGATCAAGTAGAGGCGACGGATGGTGGACGTGCGTCAGGCCAGGCTCTACGGCCAGCGGGACCTGAAGGTGGAGGTCGGGCAGGTGCCGGAACCCGGTGCCGGTCAGGTTCTCCTGAAAATGGCGGTCGGCGGCATTTGCGGCTCCGACCTCCATTACTACCAGGACGGCGGCTTCGGCCCCGTCCGCGTGCGCGAACCGATCATCGTCGGCCATGAAGCTTCCGGCTATGTGGAGGGGCTCGGCGCCGGCGTATCGGGACTGGCGATCGGCGATCTCGTCGCCGTCAATCCGAGCCAGCCCTGCGGCACCTGCAGGTTTTGCAGCGAAGGGCTGCCGATCCATTGCCTCGACATGCAGTTCATGGGCAGCGCGATG
>DASUPM010000009.1:0-16969 GCA_036281095.1 Pseudorhizobium sp. | reverse complement strand
ATCAGCCGCTTGAAGCCGCCCGCATGCTGATCAGCCGCATCAGGAACATCGGGTCGATCGACCAGTTGCTGGAGCGATCGGCGCGCCTGATCCATGCCCTCCTCGGATATGATCGGGTGATGATCTACCGGTTCGAGCAGGATGGCGCCGGCAAGGTCATCAGCGAGCACAAGCGCCGCGATCTGGAGAGCTTCAAGGGACAATATTTTCCCGCGAGCGATATCCCGAAGCAGGCCCGCATCCTCTACCTGAAGAATACGATCCGCGTCATTTCCAATGCGGACAATCCTCGCGTCGAGATCGTCCCGGCGGTCGACGAGGCGGACAAGCCGCTGGATCTTTCCTTCGCACATCTCAGGAGCGTTTCTCCCATACATTGCGAATACCTGCGCAACATGGGCGTCGCGGCCTCCATGTCGATCTCCATCATCGTCGATGGAGAGCTGTGGGGATTGATTGCATGCCACCACTATTCGCCGAAGGCATTGTCGATGGCGCAGAGGATCGCCGCCGAAACCTTCGGAGAATTCTTTTCCCTTCACCTCAGCGCACTGAAGCAAAAGCAGATCAGCGGGAAAAGTCGGGAAGTTCGCGCCGCTCTCGACCGGTTCCTTCAGACCGCGTCTCTTCACTCGGACATCCGAAAGCTGCTGCGGGCATCCCTTGACGAATTCGCTGCGATGCTCCCTTCCGACGGCATCGGATTTTGGCTCGGCGGGATCTGGACATCGGCAGGAGCGGCACCTTCCAGCCAGGAGGCGGCGGAGCTCGCCGAATTGCTTGCCGGGTCTCATCCCGGGAAAGTGTGGCAGACGCATCAGCTCTCAGCCGATCTTGCGCAGTCTCGGATCGTTCCTGAGGAGGTGAGCGGCGTCATCGCCATTCCGCTTTCGCAACGTTCGCGGGATTACCTTTTCTTCTTCCGCCGCGAGGTCGTGCAGACTGTCAACTGGGCGGGAAATCCGGAAAAGAGTTACGAGACGGGGCCGCTGGGCGACCGCCTCACACCACGCAAGAGCTTCGCTATCTGGAAGGAGACGGTACTAAACCAGGCCCAACCGTGGTCGGAGGCAGACCTTGACGTGGCCGATGCCATCCGCGCCGTGCTTGTCGAAACCGTGCTGCATCATAACGAGCTTATCGCCGACGAACGGGGAAAGGCAGATGTCCGCCAGAGGATGCTGAACGAAGAGCTCAGTCACCGTGTGAAGAACATCCTTTCCGTCATCAAGTCGCTGATCGGCGCTCCGATCGACGCACGGCAAAGTCTGACCAGCTATATCGAGACACTGAAGGGGAGGGTACAGGCCCTGTCGCTGGCCCATGACCAGATCGTCAGAAGCGGCGATGGCGGAATGCTGCGTAATCTTCTGCATGCCGAGCTTCGGCCTTATCAGACGGGCGATCGGGAAATCCTGCTGCAGGGGGCACCGGTCTGGCTCGACGCGCGATCGTTTTCGGTGATGGCACTTGTCCTCCACGAAATGGCGACCAATGCTGCCAAATATGGCTGCCTCTCCGTGCACGGCGGTAATCTTTCTGTCCGTTGGAACCGCAGTGCTTCCGGCGACTGCGAGATCTGGTGGGAAGAAAGCGGCGGCCCGCGTGTGGTTGCTCCGGTCAGCACCGGATTCGGCAGTATCCTGATCGGTCGCAGCGTGTCCTATGAACTCGGGGGCATAAGCCGCATCGAATACGCGGAGACGGGCCTGCGCGGCTACTTCTGCATCCCGTCGATGCACATCCAGACGGATAACGAGGAAGAGGAAACGCAGTCTGTGGAAGCGGTCACCGAAGTCTTCGGCTCCCATCCGCGCGACTTCTCGCAGGTGGAACTGCTGCTCGTCGAGGACCAGATGTTGATTGCTGCAGACGTGGAATCAATGCTCGGAGAGCATGGTTTCCGCAACGTGACCACCGCGCCTTCGGTCAGCGAGGCTCTGCGCCAGCTCGAGCGGTTTACACCCGACGTCGCGATCCTGGATGTCAATCTCGGCAGCGGCACGTCCCTGCCGGTTGCCCAGGAATTGCTGCGCCGGGAAATTCCGTTCGTGTTCGCCACCGGCTACAGCGATCGCGCGACCATCCCCGGCAACATGGACGTCCCGGTGCTGCGGAAACCGTACGAGTCATCGACGCTTATCCGCGCCATATCGAGAACCCTCGTCAGGTAGCCGTCAGTCGGTCAGGATGCTGACGGAGGACCGCTTCAACCGTCAGATGTCGAGATTGTCGGCGAAGGCCGCCCGCTCCTGGATGAAACGGAAGCGGGCCTCGGGCTTCGTGCCCATCAGATTGTCCACTGCTTCGCGGGTTCCTTCGAAGTCCACCTCGTCGATCGCCACCCGCAGCAGCGTACGCTTTGCGGGATCCATCGTGGTTTCCTTCAATTGCTGTGGCATCATCTCGCCCAAGCCCTTGAAGCGGCCGATCTCGACCTTCTTGCCTTTGAACACCGTCGCCATGAGTTCGGCCCGATGGGCGTCGTCGCGAGCATAGACGGTCTTGGCGCCCTGACGGATGACGTAGAGCGGCGGCACGGCAAGATAGAGATGGCTGCCGCGGATGAGTTCCGGCATCTCCTGATAGAAGAAGGTGATCAAAAGCGACGCGATATGCGCGCCATCGACGTCCGCATCGGTCATGATGATGACGCGCTCGTAGCGGAGGTCCTCCTCGCGGTATTTCGTTCGCGTACCGCATCCGAGTGCCTGGATCAGGTCGGCGATCTGCTGGTTGGCGGAGAGCTTTTCGCGGCTGGCGCTGCCGACGTTCAGAATTTTTCCCCGCAACGGCAGAATGGCCTGGTTCGCCCGGCTGCGGGCCTGCTTGGCGGAGCCGCCGGCCGAATCGCCTTCCACGATGAAAAGCTCCGCTCCTTCAGCCGTGTTCTGCGAGCAGTCCGCCAGCTTCCCGGGAAGCCTGAGTTTGCGGACCGCCGTCTTGCGGTTGACTTCCTTTTCCTTGCGCCGCCGCAGCCGTTCCTCGGCCCGCTCGATCACCCACTCCAGAAGCTTGGCTGCTTCCGCAGGGTTGCCGGCAAGGTAGTGATCGAAGGGATCGCGCAACGCGTTCTCGACGATCCTTTGCGCCTCCACTGTTGCGAGCTTGTCCTTGGTCTGCCCCACGAATTCCGGCTCGCGGATGAAGACGGACAGCATGCCGACGCCCGATATCATCACATCGTCCGTGGTGATCTGTGCGGCACGCTTGTTCTGCGTCAGTTCGGCGTAATTCTTGAGCCCCTTGGTCAGCGCGATGCGCAGACCGGCTTCATGGGTGCCACCTTCGGGAGTCGGAATCGTATTGCAGTAGGAGTGGATCTGCGGATCGCCGCCGTACCAGGTGACCGCCCATTCCAACGCGCCATGGCCGCCGGTCTTTTCCGTCCGGCCAGCGAAAATCTCACGGGTGACGGTGAACTCCTTGCCGAGCGTTGCGGAAAGATAGTCCTTAAGGCCTCCGGGGAAGTGAAAGACGGCCTTTTCCGGAATGTCACCGTCCGGAGGCACCATGCCCGGATCGCAGGACCAGCGGATCTCGACGCCGCCGAACAGATAGGCTTTCGAACGAGCCATCCGGAAGATGCGACCCGGATCGAATTTGGCGTGTTCGCCGAAGATCTGCGCGTCGGGGTGAAACCGGACACGGGTGCCGCGGCGGTTGTGGACGGGCCCCAGTTCTTCCAGCCCGCCCTGCGGGACGCCACGGGAGAATCGCTGCCGGTAGAGCCTGCGGTCGCGAGCGACCTCGACTTCCAGCACATCCGAGAGAGCGTTGACGACCGAGACGCCGACGCCGTGAAGACCGCCGGAGGTCTCGTAGGCCTTCCCGTCGAACTTGCCGCCGGCGTGGAGCTTGGTCATGATGACCTCGAGGGTCGATTTGCCGGGCACCTGCGGGTGATTTTCGACGGGAATGCCGCGGCCGTTGTCTGTGACGGTCAGGAAGCCCTCGGCGTCGAGGTGGACGTCGATGAAGTCCGCATGGCCGGCAACGGCCTCGTCCATCGAGTTGTCGATCACCTCGGCGAATAGATGATGTAGCGCCTTTTCGTCCGTCCCGCCGATATACATGCCCGGGCGCATGCGAACCGGCTCAAGACCTTCGAGAACGCGAATGGACGAGGCGCCGTAGTCATCTGCCGAGGCCGGCGGACGAGTTGGTTGCGCGGGCTGAGCCGCCTTCTGTGCCAGTTCGGGCTCGCCGGCTACCGGTCTGGCAAGTGGCAGTTCTGCAAAAAGGTCGTTGTTGTCATCCATCGGGTCAGTCGGTACTACCTGTCGGGGCGCTGAAGGGGAGGCCATGCCCATCTCGTGCTGTTTCGAATCACCCGCCATTCTGCCAGAAAGCCGGCATTTTCGCGATTGGGCGGGAAATCGTGCAAGGTGCAGCAATGCGTCGCCATGTCGGCGATGGCAAGACGTCAGGGCGAGATGAAGCATCCGGAGAGAGCCATGTCCACAATTCATTTGGCGGTAGCTACGGTTTTAGCCGTCGTGACGGCAGCTCTCCCGATTACAGAGACGCTGGCGCAGGAAGGACCGATCAAGCCCTACAAGGACGACCTGTTCTCCCGGTTCAAGGTCCTGGAGACGGCCGATGACGGGGCCTACGAGCTGATCGACTACCAGGAATTGCGGGACATCAACGAACGGGATCAGATTCCCGAGCGGCGGGTGAAGTCGCGCTATGTATCCGCCGGCGTGAAAAGGCATCAGGAGAACGAGACGCTGCAGCTCGGCGACCGGAAGATCGAGGTCACGCGGGTGGGCAAGAGGTCGGATGCGGCCTTCACCGTCATCTTCGTTCACGGAAGGGGCGGCGACCGCCGGCTTGGTGCGAACGACTACAGTTTCGGCGGCAATTTCAACAGGCTGAAAAACATCGCCGTGATGAACGGAGGAACGTATTATTCGCCGAGCGTCTCCGCCTTCGACGAAAGAGCGACCGCCGATATCGCTCTGCTGATGCGCTACGCGTTTCAACAGTCGCGCGGTCGTCCGGTGCTGCTGGCCTGCGCCTCAATGGGCGGCATGATCTGTTCCGGCATCGCCCGGGACAAGAACGCGGTACAGCATCTCGGGGGTCTTGCCGTGCTTGGCGGTCCTCCCGACGCCGGTTACCAATCGACACCGGCTGCAAAGCAGCGCATCCCGCTTTACCTGTCCCACGGCAGCTCCGACAGCGTCTATGCCGTGCAGGAACAGGTCGACGTCTACCGGTCCCTTGTCCGGCAGGGCTATCCCGTGCGGTTGACCGTCTTCAACACCGGCGGACACGGTACGCCGATCCGGATGACTGATTGGCGAAAGGTGCTGAACTTCCTGCTGACGGCAGGATGAGATGCCTCACGTTCCCTTTTTCATGGATTTTCCGTTCGAACGAACTAAAACCTCAGCAGGAAGCATCGCGGGAGGGTATCCCCGCAGGGAAGGAAGATAACGGATGACGCCTGACGTGCAGCCGCTTGTGGCGGGAAACTGGAAAATGAACGGGACTCGCGCGTCCCTGGACCAGATCAAGGCGATCAGCGAAGGCGTCAAGGGAGGGCTTTCGGCCAAGGTGGAAGCCCTGATCTGCCCGCCGGCGACGCTCCTCTATGTCGCTACCGCCCTCTGCACGGAGAGCCCTCTTGCGATCGGCGCCCAGGACTGCCACCCGAAACCCTCCGGCGCTCACACGGGGGACATCTCCGCGGAGATGATCGCGGACTGCTTCGGGACTTATGTAATCGTCGGGCATTCGGAACGGCGCACGGATCACATGGAGAGCGACGCGGTTGTCCGGACCAAGGCAGAGGCTGCTCACGAGGCTGATCTGACGGCGATCATCTGCATCGGCGAAACGGCGGAGGAAAGGAAGTCGGGCGAGACGCTCGACGTCCTCAAGCGTCAGTTGGCAGGCTCCGTGCCGGACGGTGCGACAGCGGCGAGGACGGTCATCGCCTACGAGCCCGTCTGGGCGATCGGCACCGGCCTCACGCCGACTGCGGCGGATGTGGAAGAAGCCCATGCCTTCATGAGGCGCGAATTGGCGGAGCGTTTTGGTAACGAAGGCCGCAGGATGCGCATTCTCTATGGCGGATCCGTAAAGCCGTCGAACGCCAAGGAGCTCATGGCGCTGGCAAATGTTGATGGTGCGCTGATCGGCGGTGCCAGCTTGAAAGCGGACGATTTTCTTGCCATCTACCGGGCCTACGATGAACTGATCGGCTAAACCGGGCTGCAAGGGCTTGGAATGCGCCGCAGCCTCATGTAAAGAGCCGCCAAATCTTTCCAATATTGTCCTTTTGCGAAGGGCAGGGATCTTATCATGCAAACCGTTTTGATCGTCATCCACCTCATGATCGTGCTCGCGCTTGTGGGCGTCGTGCTGATCCAGCGTTCGGAAGGTGGCGGACTGGGCGTCGGCGGCGGCTCCGGCTTCATGTCGGCCCGCGGCACAGCCAACGCGCTGACGCGTACGACAGCGATCCTGGCGACGCTGTTCTTCGTGACATCGATGACGCTCGGCATCCTCGCCCGCTACGAATCGCGGCCGACGGATATTCTCGACCGCATTCCTGCGACGCAGGGCAGCGGCAGCGGCATTCTGGATTCGCTCGGTCCGGCACCGTCTTCTGACACACCGGCCCAGGCTCCGGCCGAAGGCGGCGTGCCGACGGGTGGCGAGACGCCGGCTCAGGGCGGAGCGAATGCTCCGGCGGGCGCTGAGGCTCCGGCACAAGGCGGGGCACCTGCACCTGCTGCGCCTGCGAATTCGACGGGCGTACCGACCGGCCAATAAGCGCGGTCGTCGCATCATACTCCGGCAGGCCAAAAGCCTGCCGGTTTTCTTTTGTCCAAATTCCGTGGACCACGTTCACCGAGGTGAATATTAGGGCTGGCGGAATCGCTCGTGAAAAGGTATCCGGTGAATCCCATGGCGCGATATGTATTCATCACAGGCGGCGTGGTTTCCTCTCTCGGAAAAGGAATTGCGGCCGCTGCACTCGGAGCGTTGTTGCAGGCCCGTGGCTACCGGGTTCGCCTTCGCAAGCTTGACCCCTATCTGAACGTCGATCCAGGCACGATGAGCCCGACGCAGCACGGCGAGGTCTTCGTGACCGACGACGGCGCGGAAACCGACCTCGATCTCGGCCACTACGAACGCTTCACCGGACGCTCGGCCACCAAGACCGACAACATCACCACCGGGCGCATCTACAAGAACATCATCGACAAGGAGCGGCGAGGCGACTACCTCGGCGCTACCGTACAGGTCATTCCGCACGTCACCAACGAGATCAAGGATTTCGTCGTCGAGGGCAATGACGACTTCGACTTCGTCATCTGCGAGATCGGCGGCACCGTCGGCGACATCGAGGCGATGCCATTCGTTGAAGCGATCCGCCAGCTCGGCAACGAACTTCCGCGCGGCAGCGCCGTCTACCTTCACCTGACGCTGATGCCGTACATTCCTGCGGCCGGCGAGCTGAAGACGAAGCCGACACAGCACTCGGTGAAGGAATTGCAGGCGCTGGGCATCGCCCCCGACATCCTGCTGGTCCGTGCCGACCGGGAAATCCCCGAGGCGGAGCGCCGCAAGCTCTCGCTGTTCTGCAACGTCCGCCCGTCCGCCGTCATCCAGGCGCTCGACGTCGCCAACATCTACGACGTGCCGATGGCCTACCACAAGGAAGGCCTTGATTCCGAAGTGCTGGCCGCCTTCGGCATCGAGCCGGCGCCGAAGCCCCGCCTGCAGCCGTGGGAAGAGGTCTGCAACCGCATTCATACGCCGGAAGGTGAAGTGACGATTGCGATCGTCGGCAAGTATACGGGTCTCAAGGACGCCTACAAATCGCTGATCGAAGCACTGCACCACGGCGGCATTGCCAACCACGTCAAGGTGAAGCTCGAGTGGATCGAGTCGGAGGTCTTCGAGAAGGAAGACCCGTCGCCCTATCTCGAGAAGGTTCACGGCATCCTCGTACCAGGCGGCTTCGGCGAACGCGGAGCCCAGGGCAAGATCAACGCTGCGCGGTTCGCCCGCGAGCGCAAGGTGCCTTACTTCGGCATCTGCTTCGGCATGCAGATGGCAGTCATCGAGGCGGCCCGTAACCTTGCGGGGATCGAGAAGGCCTCCTCTACGGAATTCGGTCCGGCGCAGGAGCCTGTCGTGGGCCTGATGACAGAATGGGTCAAAGGCAACGAACTGGAGCGGCGGGCCGCTTCCGGTGATCTCGGAGGGACCATGCGTCTCGGCGCCTATGACGCCTCCTTGAAGAAGGATACGAAGATCGCCGAGATCTACGGCTCGACGGATATTTCCGAGCGCCACCGCCACCGCTACGAGGTGAACGTGGACTACAAGGATCGGCTGGAGGACTGCGGGCTCGTCTTCTCCGGCATGTCGCCGGATGGCCTGCTGCCGGAGACGATCGAGTATCCGGACCACCCGTGGTTTATCGGCGTACAATACCACCCGGAACTGAAGAGCCGTCCGCTCGACCCGCATCCGCTGTTTGCGAGCTTCATCGAGGCTGCTCTGGAGCAGAGCCGCCTCGTCTGACAGTAAGGGGTGCCCGGCGCGTTCGCGCAACGGTGCCTCGTGGCACCTGCAAGGTCGTCGACGGACTTCCCTTGCGACGCGTCCAGCCGCAGGCGGTGCTGTGTCAGGGCCGCAGGAGAAGTACCGGGCAGGTGCTGCCGGCGGGGAGTACAGGCGCGTGCGGCGGTCGGATGATCAGCGCATCCGAATTCGCGAAGATCTTCATCATCGATGAATCCTGCTTGTCGAAGGCAGTTGCCTGAAGCTCCCCCTGGGCATTCCTTGCCAGCGTCGCCCGAATGTAATCCTGGCGCCGGTCGTT
This sequence comes from Pseudorhizobium sp., assembly GCA_036281095.1. Taxonomy (GTDB): domain Bacteria; phylum Pseudomonadota; class Alphaproteobacteria; order Rhizobiales; family Rhizobiaceae; genus Neorhizobium. Next base: position 8,115 of record DASUPM010000009.1, on the reverse strand, counting down.
GGCGGTCAGGTCCCGCATTGTAACCGCCTGTGCCTCACGCAGCCTTTCCGGCAGATGTGCAAGCGTGCGCACCAGCGGCTCCAGGAACAGCAGACTGCAGACGAGGCTCGCGACCGGATTTCCCGGAAGGCCGAGGACCTGCATGTCGCCCAGTGCTCCGACCATCAGCGGCTTGCCCGGCCGCATGGCGATCCGCCAGAAATCCAGTTCCATGCCGGCCGCCTTGAGGGTGGATTGGACCAGATCATGGTCTCCGACGGAGGCGCCGCCAAGTGTCACGAGCACATCGACATTGGCGGCACGCGCGGTATCGACGGCGCGTGCGATCGCCTCACGGCGATCCGGAACAATTCCCAGGTCGAGGACGTCGCCGCCGTTGTCACGCACCAGCGCGCTCACGCCGAACGTGTTCGACGCGATGATCTGGCCGGGGAGGGGGGCGCTGCCGGGTGAAAGCAATTCGTCGCCCGTCGCGAGTATGCCGACCTTCGGCCGCCGGTAGACGGGCAAGGACGCGTGGTTCATCGCCGCTGCGACCGTGAGGCGCGAGTAGTCGAGCATGATCCCTCGCGGCAGGATCACTTCGCCTTCGACGAAGTCCTGCCCCTTCGGACGGATGTGTCGCCCCTTGGTGACATCGCATCGAGTTGAGATGCGATCGCCATCCAGGCTCTCCGAATCTTCCTGGATGAGGACGGTGTCGGCGCCGTCGGGAACAGGGGCGCCGGTAAAAATCCGCACGGTTTCACCCGGACCAACGGATCCGGTATAAGGATGCCCGGCCGCCGCCGTGCCGATGATCGCCAGCGCGGCTCCGATCGCCGAAGCGTCCGCGGCCCGCAATGCATAGCCATCCATGGCAGAAGCGTCGAAGGGAGGTTGGGTGATCCGCGCAGCAACGGGTTCGGCAAGAACGCGACCGTCGGCGTCCGCCAGGCCCGCCTGTTCCACCTCCGTGACCGGCCGGGCGCGCGCGAGCAATCTGGCTTTCGCCTCTGCGACAGGCACGAGCGTCATGATCAACCGGCCTCCCGGCGGTAGGCGCCGGACTTGCCGCCGGTCTTCTCGATGAGCCGTATGTCGCCAATCACCATGTCCTTGTCGGCTGCCTTGGCCATGTCGTAGATCGTCAGACAGGCGACGGAAACGGCCGTCAGCGCCTCCATCTCGACTCCCGTCTTGCCGGTCAGCTTTACAGTGGCGGCGACCCGCAATCCCGGAAGAGCCGCATCTTCGGTGATCTCGACGGCAACCTTCGTCAGCATCAGGGGATGGCAGAGTGGGATCAGGTCGGCTGTCTTCTTGGCGGCCATGATGCCGGCAAGCCGCGCGGTGCCGATGACGTCGCCCTTCTTCGCGTTGCCGTCGCGGATTAGCGAGAGCGTCTCGGCACGCATCCGCACATAACCTTCGGCGGTCGCGGTCCGCGTCGTTTCGGCCTTGTCGCCCACATCCACCATGTTCGCTTCGCCGGAGGCGCCGATATGGGAAAGGCGAGGCGCGTCTGACATCATTCGGCCGCCACGGATGCCGAACGGCCGAGCAGAGCCCGCGTTGCCGCGGCCACGTCGGCTTGGCGCATCAGACTTTCTCCGACGAGGAAGGTGCCGATGCCTGACTTTTCCAGCCGCAGGCAGTCGTCATGGGTGAAGATACCGCTCTCCCCAACGAGCAGCCTGTCATCGGGTATCATGGCGGCAAGCCGTTCGGAGGTCTCAAGGCTGACCTCGAAGCTGCGCAGATTGCGGTTGTTGATGCCGATCATGGGTGACGAAAGCCTCAGTGCGCGCGCTGTTTCCTCCTCGTCATGCACCTCGACGAGCACGTCCATGCCGAGGGAGAGTGCCTCTTCCTCAAGCGCGCGCGCTTCATCGTCCGCCAGCGAAGCCATGATCAGGAGAATGCAATCGGCTCCCCAGGCGCGCGCTTCATGAACCTGATAGGTGTCGAACATGAAATCCTTGCGCAGCGCCGGCAGCGAGCAGGCGTCACGGGCTGCCGCGAGGAATTCGGGAGCACCCTGGAAGCTCGGCGCATCCGTAAGGACAGAGAGGCACGCAGCACCGCCCTGCTCATAGGCAGCCGCCAGGGCAGGGGGATCGAAATCGGGGCGGATCAGCCCCTTCGAAGGGCTCGCTTTCTTGATTTCCGCGATCAGGCCGAACTCGCCCTTTCTCTGCTTCTCCCGCAACGCGCGATGGAAACCTCGCGGAGCAGTCTGTTCGGCGGCGATCGCCTTGAGTTCCGCGACCGACGTGCGAGCCTTGGCCGCTTCGATCTCCTGGCGCTTGTAGGCTTCGATCTTTCTCAGGATGTCGGTCATCGCCTGCCTCAGTCTTCGTCGTTGGAAACCGCCACGAGGCGGTCGAGCGCTGCGGCGGCCTCGCCGCTGTCGAGGGAGCGGGTGGCAAGCCGCATGCCGTCGGTGATATCGGCGGCCTTGCCGGCGACCACGAGCGCGGCGGCAGCATTGCAGAGAGAGATATCGCGGTAGGCATTCTTCGCACCGCCCAGCACCGCGCGCAAGGCAGCCGCATTGGCAACGCCGTCGCCGCCCTTGAGTTCGGAAAGGGTGGCCTGGCGAACGCCGAAATCCGACGGGGTCAGATCGAAGCTGCGAATCTCGCCGTCTTCAAGAGCCACGACATTGGTGGTGCCCGTCGTCGTGATCTCGTCCATGCCGTCGCCATAGACCACCCAGATGCGCTCCGATCCGAGATCCCGCAGGACTTCGGCGATCGGCATCAGCCAGCGCGGTGAAAATACCCCGAGCAATTGCCGCTTCGCGCCTGCCGGATTGGAAAGGGGGCCGAGAATGTTGAAGATGGTCCGCGTTCCGAGCTCGACCCGCGTCGGCCCCACATGGCGCATGGCCGCATGGTGCATCGATGCGAACATGAAGCCGATGCCCGCCTCGCGAATGCATCGGGCGATCCTGGCCGCGTCTACTTCCAGATTGACCCCGAGTGCAGACAGGGCATCCGCAGCGCCCGATTTCGAGCTCAGGGCACGGTTGCCGTGCTTTGCAACCGAAACCCCGCAGCCGGCAACGATCAGCGAGGCGAGGGTGGAGATGTTGTAGGTGCCGGTGCCGTCGCCGCCAGTGCCGCCGATGTCCACGGCGTCGGCGGGGGCGGCGACCGGCAGCATCTTGGAACGCATGGTGGACACAGCCCCGGCGATCTCATCCACCGTCTCGCCGCGCACGCGCAGCGCCATCAGAAATCCCCCGATCTGGGAGGGCGTCGCCTCGCCGGACATCAGGATCTCGAAGGCCTGGCGCGCTTCTTCGCGCGTCAGGCTCTCGCCGTTCGCGACCTTGGCGATGAGTGGCTTCAACTCGGCCATGCCGTCACTTCCTCAGCGAATTGTGCTGGTCACCTGTTCGGCGACAGCCTGGTTGATCGATACGCCGTAATCGTTCTGCAGACGATTGACCATCTGGTCGAGCATATCGTCGCCGGCCGCTTCCGCCAGACGCTGCAGTGGCTCGTTGCCGGCGAGTGCGTCGGCGGGTACCTGCTGCGCATCCGTGACCTTGATCAGGAGCCGGCTTTCGCCATCGGCGCCGACTGCGGTGGTCGTCAGCCCGACCGGACCGGCAAAGAGCGCCGAGACTGCCTCCGGTCCGAAGATCGCGTCCTCGCCGTTGCGGCGCAGTCCCTGCTTCGTTTCCACTGCAATGCCCAGTTCCGCGGCAATGGCGGCGAGCGTTTCGCCCTTCTCCACCCGATCCTTGAGTTCGGTCGCCCTTGCGGCAAGCGCTTCCCTCTGCTGTTCCGCGGTCCAATCGGCCATGACTTTCTCCCGCACTTCATCCAGCGTGCGGTCACGCTCCGGCGCGACTTCGGTGACTTCGAACCACACATAGCCATCGTCGGCGAGCGGCAGCGCAAGAGGCTGCGCTCCCGGCTCGGTCCGGAAGATCTCCGAAACGAGGGTCTCGGCTGGCGGAAGGCCGTCGATCCTTTCGCCCTGCTGGTTGTTGCCGGAAGCGTCGGAGGTGACGGTGGCGCTCTTCAGGTTCAGCTCCTTTGCGGCCTCTTCGAGCGTCGCTCCGCCGGCGCGGATGTCTTCGAACCGGTCATGGGTGTCCATCACCTGCTGTGATGCGGCCGACACGGCAAGCTGCTGCCGGATTTCCACCTCCACTTCCTCAAAGCTCTTCGTTGTTTCGGCCGTGATATTGGTCACCCGCAGGATCACCGGCCCGAAAGCGCCGTCGACAGCCGCGGTGGTTCCGCCCTCGGTCGATATTGCGAACGCCGCATCGGCGAGTGCGGGGTCCGGCATGTTTTCCTTCGTGAAATCGCCGAGAAGGACGTCGCTTGCGGTCTTGCCCTGATCCGCCACCAGTTGATCGAACGTGGTGCTGCCTTCCTTCAACTGAGCCGCCGCTGCTTCGGCCATCTCCCGGTTCGGATAGGTCAACTGCTCGATCGTACGCGTGCCGCGCGTCGTAAAGCTCTCCTTGCGGCGTTCATATTCTGCGCGCGCTTCTTCCTGCGTCACCGCAGCCGGATCGGCCACGTCGGACGGCTGCAGCGTCACATAAGTGAACGTGCGGTATTCGGGAGCGCGATAGCGGGCCTTGGCGCCTTCGAACCATGCGGTCAATACGTCGTCCGCAGGTGCTTTGACCGGGTCGATGTTGGCGTTCGACAGCAGCAGGTATTCGACGGCGCGGCTCTCGTCGCGATATTGCTTCAACGCGTCCAGCATGACCTGCGGCGGCGTGAAACCATCCGAGACGGCCTCGACGATCTGGCTGCGTACCGCAACCTTGCTGCGCTCCATGATGTAGTCGTCTTCGCGCAGCCCCGCATTGCGCAGCCGCGAAGTGAAGAGATTGCGATCGAACTGACCGTTGCTGCCCTGGAAGGCGGGATCCTCCGCGATCAGCATTGCGAGACGGTCATGCGAAAGGCCAAGGCCCATGTCATCGGAGAGTTGGTCCAGCGCAGCACCCGCGGCCAGTTGCGAGTAGACCTGCTGGTCGATCCCGAAGGCGCGAACCTGTTCCGGGCTTAGCTGCATCCCGAACTGGCGGCTGAGCGTGGAGATCTGTCTCTGATAGGCAAGCGCAAACTCCTGCGCAGAAACCTCCTGGTCGCCGACGGTCATCACCGTGTTGGCATCAGTGGCGACAAGCGAGGTCGAAACGCCCCAGACGCCGAAGGATGCGACCAGAAGCAGAAGGAGTGCCTTGGCGACCCATGAGCGGGAAGCGTTTCTGAGAGAATTGAGCATGACCTACTTTATCCTACGCGATTTCTCCCGCCGCGATGGCGGTGTTGTCGACTGTCTCTAGAACAATACGACAGGGAAATGAAGGCGCGTGGATGCAAAAGCGGGTGATGGATACCGGGAGCTTCTAGTCGAGCCGCTTGATCAGCGAAGAGGCATCTGCCGGGGCGCGAACCTTGGCGTCATTGTCGAAATAAACATAGACGTCGCGGCCACTCGAGCGTGGATGCGATGCCTCCAAGACCCGCTTCGCCTGCGCCGGATCCTTGCCGCTGGCCCAGCCGCGGATCAGCGCCGCCCATTCGGCCAACGACTGATCGTCGTAGCCGCTGACGTAGAGCTCCTCCGAACCATGCAGGCGGCAGTAGACGAAATCGGATGTGAGATCCATCAACACCGGCCATTGCACTGTATCTGCAACGACGAGACCGGCCCCATAATGGCGCAACAGTTCGAGGAACTCGCCGCAAGCGAAGCTCTCGTGGCGGATCTCGAATGCGTGCCGCATCGGTCCGTCGGCATCCACCGTGGTGGCGGAACGGCCCTCAAGCCGAGCGTCATGCTTCTTGGCCAGCGCGGACGCCTCTTCCAAAGTTCTGGGCAACAGCTTCAGAAAGTTCTCGAAGCGTGGTGGGTCGAATTTCATTCGCGGCGGAAACTGCCAGAGAATCGGCCCCAGTTTACCTTCGAGGTTCAGAAGGCCGGAAGCGATAAAGTTCGCAAGCGGTGTCTCTACCTCCTTCAGCCGTCGCATATGGGTGATGTAGCGCGAACCTTTGACCGCGAAGATGAAATCATCCGGCGTCGCGTCGCGCCAATCGGCAAATGCCTTCGGCCGCTGCAGCCCATAGAAGGTGCCATTGACCTCGATGCTGGGAAACTTCGAGGCCGCGTGTTGAAGTTCCTGTTTTTGTGGCAGGCCTTCGGGATAGAAGACGCCTCGCCACGGCTTGTAGGTCCAGCCGGAGATGCCGATACGGATAGTGCCGGCCTTGCTCATGCGGCGTCCTTTCCTCCTGCGCCATTCACTACGGCGGCGCCAAGGCGAACGCTTCCCGAACCCTGGCAGTTCCGGCCGCCTATTTGCTGAAGATGAAGAAGGCACCCAGGGCGATGAAGGCGAAGCCGAGGCCCTGCTTCCAGTGAAAAGCTTCGCCCAGATAGAAGACGGAGAACAGGACGAAGACAGAGAGCGTGATGACCTCCTGGATGGTCTTCAACTGGGCCGCGTTGAAATACCCGTATCCGATGCGGTTCGCCGGTACCTGAAAGCAGTATTCCAGGAATGCGATCCCCCAACTGACAAGGATCACCACGTAAAGCGCCTCCGTCTTGAATTTCAGGTGCCCGTACCAGGCGAACGTCATGAAGACGTTCGAAAGGAGCAGGAGGCCAATCGTGAGGAATGGTATGGTGGTAGAGAACATGGCGAGGCAAATCCGCTGATGGGGCTGCGCAGCGCAAACATGTTCCGGCGAGTCGGGCAAGCGCCAGCCGTTGCTATCCAATGCTGCAAGGCATCGAGGGCGCCGATGCGAGATTGCTGCCATCGACCAGTCCTGTTAGAGCACGAGACATGACGGCATCTGGGTTCGTCGCGAAAGACTTCGGAACGATCAGTGGATGCCGACGGTGAATGATGCCTCTCCGCAAGGTTTGCCAGTCGAAAGTGGCGGGTCTGCTGCCGCAGGAAGCGGCGCTGAGACGCGCAAGCGGGACAACCGCCTGCTGCTCGGCTGCAGCCTCGTGCTGATCGCGTTCAACCTGAGGCCGGTCTTTTCCAGCGCGTCCGCGCTGCTGCCAGAAATCCGGTCCGATCTCGCTCTGGGCGCGGCCGGCGCCGGGTTGCTGACCACCCTGCCGGTCGTCTGCCTCGGCGCATTCTCGCCGCTTGCTCCGCGCCTGGCGCAACGAATGGGCATCGAGCGGACACTGTTCGCGGTGGTCCTGCTGCTGGCACTCGGTACCGCGCTGCGCGGCCTTCCGTCCGTTGAACTGCTTTTCCTCGGCACCGCCATCGCGGGTGCGTGCATCGCAGTGGGAAATGTCCTGCTTCCCGGGCTGGTGAAGCGGGATTTTCCGGATCGCACCGCGCTCATGACGGGGCTCTATACCATGGCATTGTGCGGCGGTGCCGCTGCCGCAGCCGGGTTGACGATACCCTTGAGGCAGGCATTCAATGGCTCGCTCGGCGCGGCACTGGCGGCCTGGGCGTTGCCCGTCGCAATAGCTGCCGCCGTCTGGGTGCCGCAGGTACGCCGGACCGGGCGTGCGACTGCCGCCGCCAGGATCAAAATCTCCGGCCTCTGGTCGGACCGGTTGGCATGGCAGATAACGCTGTTCATGGGCTTGCAGTCGGCGCTTGCCTACTGCGTTTTCGGCTGGCTTGTCCCGATCCTGCGCGAGCGCGGACTGGATGGCGTCACCGCTGGCGGCATCGTTTCCGCCTCCGTCATGGTTCAGGCTGCCGCATGTCTCGTGGTGCCCCACATCGCGGTGCGGGGCAGGGACCAGCGGTTCATCAATGCGATCCTCTGTCTCTTCTCGGTCGGGGCTCTGCTCGGCCTCCTCTTTGCGCCCCTCTCGACGGTCTGGATCTGGGCGGTGCTGCAGGGTATCGGACAAGGTGGGCTGATCGCTGCGGCGATGACCGGCATCGTGCTTCGCTCTCCCGATCCGCTCATCGCATCCCACCTGTCGGGCATGGCGCAATGCGTCGGCTATCTGCTTGCGTCGATCGGTCCTTTGATCGTCGGGCTCATTCGCGGCTGGACCGGCAGCTTTGCCGCCTGCGGCATCCTTTTTGCGGCGCTGGGGTTGGGAGCCGCCTGGAACGGCTGGCAGGCCGGCCGGGCGACTTATGTCGGA
>DASUPM010000008.1:0-3396 GCA_036281095.1 Pseudorhizobium sp. | reverse complement strand
ATGTCGGCGAAGGAACGATGGTGGACACATGGGCGACGGTGGGCTCCTGCGCCCAGATCGGCAGACATGTGCATTTGTCGGGCGGCGTCGGAATTGGCGGCGTGCTGGAGCCGATGCAGGCGGGACCGACCATCATCGAGGACAACTGCTTCATCGGCGCCCGCTCCGAAGTGGTTGAAGGCTGCATCATCCGCGAGGGCTCGGTTCTCGGCATGGGCGTCTTCATCGGCAAGTCGACCAAGATCGTCGACCGCGCCACGGGCGAGATCACCTATGGCGAAGTGCCGCCCTACTCGGTCGTCGTTGCCGGGACGATGCCAGGCAAGCCCTTCCCCAACGGCGAACCCGGACCCAGCCTCTACTGCGCCGTGATCGTCAAGCGGGTCGACGAGAAGACCCGTTCGAAGACCGGCATCAACGAACTGCTGCGAGACTGACGGATAAGATGTCTGCCACCAATCCCGTCGAAAACCTGCAGGCGCTCATCCGCTGCCCGTCGGTCACGCCTGCCGAGGCAGGCGCTCTGTCGGCTCTGGAGGCAATGCTGATCCCCCTCGGCTTCCGCGTCGAGCGCATGGTGGCCAGGACCGACGGCACGCCGGACGTCGAAAACCTCTACGCCCGGCTCGGAACGGACGGTCCGCACCTGATGTTTGCCGGACATACGGATGTCGTGCCGCCCGGCAATGAGGCGGACTGGTCGCATCCGCCGTTTGCGGCGGAAATCTCCGACGGGATGCTGTTCGGCCGCGGCGCCGTTGACATGAAGGGCGGCATCGCCTGCTTCGTCGCAGCGGTCGCCAGGCATATCGAGAAACACGGGCCACCGGCCGGCTCCATCTCCTTCCTGATCACCGGCGACGAGGAAGGCCCGTCCATCAACGGCACTGAAAAGCTGCTCAAATGGGCTGCCGAACGCGGCGAGACCTGGGACGCCTGTCTCGTGGGCGAACCCACCAATCCGGACGCCATCGGCGACATGATCAAGATCGGCCGGCGGGGCTCGCTGTCGGGACGGATCACCGTTCATGGCGTGCAGGGTCATGCGGCCTATCCGCATCTCGCGGACAATCCGGTGCGCGGCCTCATGCAGCTGGCGCAGGCGCTGATGGAGCAGCCCTTCGACCACGGCACCACCGACTTCCCGCCGTCGAACCTGGAAGTGACGACGTTCGACGTGGGGAACCCGGCGGTCAACGTCATTCCGGCGCGGGCGACCGCCGCGTTCAACATCCGGTTCAACGACACCTGGACCGCCGAAAGCCTGCAGGCGGAGATCATCCGGCGCCTCGACGCAGCCGCTGCCGAAGAGGTCCTGCGCCCGGGACGCGAACCGGTGCGCTACGACCTCACCTGGAACGAGCGCCCAAGCCACGTCTTCCTGACCCGCAACAACGCGCTGATCGCCTCGCTAACCGAAGCGGTCGAGGCCGCGATCGGCCGGACGCCTGCGCTTTCCACCACCGGCGGAACGTCCGATGCCCGTTTCATCAAGGATTACTGCCCCGTCGTCGAGTTCGGCCTCGTCGGCCAGACCATGCACATGGTGGACGAGCGGGTCGCGGTCAGTGACCTCGATACCCTGACGGAGGTCTACGGCAGCTTCATCGCCAACTGGTTCGGTCATGCCCGGAGCGCTTGAAGTCAAATTCTATCTCTCCGGTCTCTGGCTCCTCGTGCGCGGAAATCCGGCCGGGCTGAACATGCTCGACGTGACGGACCGCGGGATGATGCGCTCCTTCTGGGCCTTCATCTGGTGCGCGCCGGCAATGGCGCTCTCCTGGTTCTGGTGGCGGACGCTTTTCCTGCGCGGCATGCCGCGCGACACGGAGGTCGGCGGCATCTTCTTCGCCCGACTGGCCATGCTGGAGATCGCCAACTGGCTGGTCCCGCTGGTTCTCCTCGGCCTTCTTGCCTGGGGGCTGGGGCTCGGCCGGAAATATCATGCGATGGTGGTGGCGGTGAACTGGCTCTCCATCCCCTTCGCCTATGCCTACGGCCTGCTGAGCCTGTTTCTGATGCTCGTCCCGGCGCTGACGGGCATCCTGTCGCTGATCTGGCTCATGCTGATGATCGCGCTGGTCTTTTCGATCTCCAGGATCTTCCGCATCATCTGCGGCCCGCATCCGCTGATGGTGGCGACACTTGCCATGGTGCTGATCGTGCCGACCATGCTTCTGTCCGACACGCTGGAGCGCTTCCTCGGGATCTATCCCGGCTGAGCGCCGGCGTCGCCCGGATAATCTACCTGCATGAAATACAGGCCTTCGGGCGGCGCCACGGGGCCGCAGGCCTTGCGGTCCCTTGCTTCCAGAGCCCCGCGCACGTCATGCGGGGTCATCTTCCCCTCGCCTGCGAGCTTAAGCGTCCCGGCAAAGGAACGTATCTGGTTGTGCAGGAAGCTCTGCGCCGAAGCGCGGATCTCGATCAGGCTTCCCTCCCGCGTCACGTCCAGCCGGTCGAGCGTCCGCATCGGGCTCTTCGCCTGGCAGTGCGCGGAGCGGAAGGTGGTGAAATCGTGATGACCGACCAGCATCTGCGCCGCCGCGTGCATTGCGTCGTGGTCGAGGTCCTTCGGCACCCACCAGGCGCGCTTCGCTTCCAGAGCGAGCGGCGCCGGCCGGGTGATGATGCGGTAGAGGTAGTGGCGTTTCAGTGCCGAGAAGCGCGCATCGAAGTCGTCGCCCACCGCCCGGACGTCGAGCACGGCAACCTTTTCTCCCACCATTCCCAGATGCGCGTTCAGGGCGTTGCGAAGCGTATAGGGCTGCCAGTTGCGAGACAGGTCCGCGTGGATGACCTGCCCCACGGCATGGACTCCGGAATCGGTACGGCCCGCGCCGCGGACGGAGACCGGCTCGCCGGTCAGCGAGCGGATGCCGTTCTGCAGGGCGGCCTGTACCGAATGGCCGTTTTCCTGCATCTGCCAGCCGACATAGGCGGTGCCGTCATATTCGACGGTCATGCGGAAGCGCGGCATCAGCCGAGCCTCGTTCCGGCCGCGAGCGGCGTTCCACGCAGGAAGTCGGGCGCGTCGAGGGGCTTGCCTCCCGCCTTCTGCAGCCGGACCAGCCGTACCGCGCCGCTGCCACAGGCGACGGCGAGACGGTCGTCGAGGATCGCGCCCGGTGCGCCCTCGCCTTCGGACAGTTCCGACGCCAGAACCTTGATGCGTTCGGGCCGGCCGTTGACCTCCACCTCCATCCATGCGCCCGGAAAAGGCGAGAGGCCCCGGATGTGGTTGTGCACCTCGGCGGCAGGCCGGAAGAAATCGATCCGCGTCTCGTTCTTGTCGATCTTGGCGGCGTAAAGCACGCCCTCCTCCGGCTGCGGCGTCAGCGGCAGGTCATCCACCTCGAGTTTGTCCATCGCCTCCACCATGGCGCGGGCGCCAAC
>DASUPM010000007.1:0-4180 GCA_036281095.1 Pseudorhizobium sp. | reverse complement strand
TCACCACCGAGCAGAAGCGCACCGGCCTCGGCGACTTCCGCAAGATCCCGAACGGCACCGGCGGCTTGGAGGACCGCATGCCGATGCTGTGGACCCATGGCGTCGCCACCGGCCGCATCACGATGAACGAATTCGTGGCCGTGACTTCCACCAACATCGCCAAGATCCTCAACGTCTATCCGAGGAAGGGCGCCATCCTCGTCGGCGCGGATGCCGATATCGTCGTCTGGGACCCGAAGCGTTCCAAGACGATCTCAGCGAAGTCCCAGCAGTCGGCGATCGACTACAACGTCTTCGAAGGCAAAGAGGTGACGGGCCTGCCGCGCTACACGCTGACCCGCGGCGTGGTGGCGATCGAGGAGAGCACGGTCAGGACGCAGGAAGGCCACGGCAAGTTCGTCAAGCGCGAGCCGTTCCATGCGGTGAACAAGGCGCTCTCGACCTGGAAGGAACTGACCGCTCCGCGCAAGGTGGAGCGCACCGGCATACCCGCGAGCGGGGTGTGATGCGACGACAAGTCATGTTCGAATCCCGTGTGCTCACCCCCCTCTGTCGCTTCGCGACATCTCCCCCTCAAGGGGGGAGATCGAGAGCCCGCGGCACCGACACTTACACTACAGCAATGTTAAGCGGCGGAGCTTCTACACCTTACGGCAACCTGACTCGCGGCGGGCAAGGCAATGCAACAATCTCCCCCCTTGAGGGGGAGATGTCACGAAGTGACAGAGGGGGGTATGTGGGAGGCGTAAAGCATGCCTCACTTTGAAGTCGCCCCCCGTAACCGAAAAAATGCAAAGCGCATGCGGCGCGCCATGACCGATGCGGAGTTGAGGCTATGGAATGATCTGCGGGCTCATCGGCTAATGGGTCTAAGCTTTCGACGCCAGATGCCGATCGCGGGATACATCGTGGACTTCGCTTGCCCAGCACACAAACTTGTCGTCGAAGTCGATGGCTCCCGACACGGTGAGGACGACGCCGTCAGCTATGATCAGGCACGAACGGGACGACTGGAAGCTCTTGGCTGGAAAGTCCTGCGAGTTTGGAATGACGAGGTGCTGAAACAGCCCCAAAATGTTTGCGCCGCCATCGTCAACACGATCGGGATGGAGCACTTCATTGACCGTTGAAGACAAACTACCCCCCTCTGCCCTGACGGGCATCTCCCCCTCAAGGGGGGAGATCGACTGGAGTGACGCCTCAGATCTCCACCAGCGCATCCAGTTCGGGCAACAACACCACGCTCTCCTGTTCGTTGGGATCGGTGCGGGCGATGACCGCGGTACATGGCGTGTTGGAGAGGTTGGCCGGAAGGTGGGGCACGCCCGCCGGAATATAGAAAAGCTCGCCGGCATGCACCACGACGTGGTTCTCCAGCCGGTCGCCGTACCAGGTGTGCGCCGAGCCCGACAGCATGTAGATCGCCGTCTCGTGGCTCTGGTGCAGGTGCGCCTTGGCCCGACCACCCGGCGGAATGGTCAGGAGGTGCATGCAGATGCCGGTCGAACCCACGGTTTCTGCGGCGATCCCCTCGAAATAGCTGAGCCCCTGCTTGCCGTCATAGGTCGGGCCCGGCTTCACGATCCGGCAGGTAGGCTTCGATGATGCATCCATTATGTCCATCCTCCTCGGGTAGCGGCCGTCCTGCCTCGACGGTTCCGGCTCTCGTGACACCCCGTCATCATAGCATGGCTGCGGCCATGCCTCCCATAGAACACGAGAGCGGCAAGGCCTCATGACAGCATTCCCCCCTTCCGTCGTCTCTGCCCGAAAGCTCGGCCTTACCTTCCAGACCGGCGACGGGCCGGTGCACGCTCTTTCCGATGTCGATCTGGAGGTGCGCAAGGGCGAATTCGTCTCCTTCATCGGGCCCTCCGGCTGCGGCAAGACCACCTTTCTCAGGGTCATCGCCGACCTGGAAAAGAACACCGCCGGAGAGATCTCCGTGAACGGCATGACGCCGGAAGAGGCGCGAAAATCCCGCTCCTACGGCTATGTCTTTCAAGCGCCCGCGCTCTATCCCTGGCGCACGATCGAGAAGAACATCGCGCTGCCGCTGGAAATCATGGGGCATTCCAGGGCCGAGCAGAAACAGCGTGTCCAGCGGACGCTTGATCTCGTCGATCTTGCCGGCTTCGACAAGAAATATCCCTGGCAATTGTCGGGCGGCATGCAGCAGCGTGCCTCGATCGCCCGCGCACTCGCCTTCGACGCCGACCTCCTGCTGATGGACGAACCCTTCGGTGCGCTCGACGAGATCGTGCGCGATCACCTCAACGCCCAGCTCCTGAAGCTGTGGGCGGCAACGCAGAAGACGATCTGTTTCGTCACCCATTCCATCCCGGAAGCGGTCTACCTCTCGACGAAGATCGTGGTCATGTCGCCGCGTCCCGGCCGGGTGACGGACGTCATCGAGTCGACTTTGCCCAGGGAACGACCGCTGGAGATCCGCGAGACGCCGGAGTTCCTGGAGATCGCACACCGCGTGCGCGAGGGTTTGAGAGCGGGGCACAGTTATGAGGAGTGAAACCCTCACCTCCCGCATCCTTCCCGTCCTCACCATCGTCGCGATCATCATCGCGATCTGGTATGCGGCGGCGATCTGGATGAACGCGCCGTTCCAGCGCGATCTCGACCGGCGGGGCGGCGTGACCTCGACGACCATGGAATTCATCGGCAAGACGCTGTCGCAGCCGAAACCGGTCGTACCGGCGCCGCATCAGGTGGCGCAGAACATCTTCGAGAACACCGTTCTGCGGAAGGTCTCCTCCAGCCGCAGCCTCGTCTACCACTCCTGGGTGACGCTCTCCTCGACACTCGCCGGCTTCGCCTTCGGCACCCTGCTCGGCATCCTGATCGCAGTCGGCATCGTTCATGTGAAGGCGCTCGACCGCAGCCTCATGCCGTGGATCATCGCCTCGCAGACCGTACCGATCCTGGCGATCGCGCCGATGGTCGTGGTGGTGCTGGCGGCGGTCAATGTGACGGGACTTGTTCCGAAGGCGCTCATCTCCACCTATCTCTCCTTCTTCCCCGTCGCAGTCGGCATGGTGAAAGGACTGCGCTCGCCGGAACTCATGCATCTCGACCTGATGCGCACCTACAATGCCGGCCGGTGGACGACCTTCTGGAAGCTCCGGATGCCGGCCGCCATGCCCTTCCTGTTCACCTCGATGAAGGTCGCCGTTGCGGCAAGCCTCGTGGGGGCGATCGTGGCGGAACTGCCGACCGGCGCCGCCGCAGGGATCGGCTCCAAGCTTCTTGCCGGCTCCTATTACAGCCAGACCATCGACATGTGGGCGGCGCTGATCGCGGGCTCGGTGCTGGCTGCGGCGCTGGTAACGATCGTCGGCATCGGCGCCCGCATCGTCGACCGGAGGATGGGAGTGAAGCCCGCATGAGCATGCTTCGCCGCTCCTGGCAGGGCCTTGCCGCCCTTCTTCTCTGTCTTGTCGCCCTGGCACGGCTGCCGCTGCTCGACCCGGCAGCTTCCACACCTTTCGGCAACGGAGAGACCGCGGCGATACTCGTGCTGGTCGCCGGCGGCGCCCTTGCCTCCTTCAGCGGGATGCATCAGACCGTACTGGCGGCCCTCCTGTTCGCCGCGGCGCATCTTGCCGCCTGGCTGCTCATTGCCGGCAATGAGGGACAGGCCGGCCTCTCCTTCTTCCTGCTGATTGCAGCCGGCTGGCTCATCGGCTGGCGATGCATAAACGCGCTTGCAGACGTCGAACCGAAAACAAGAGGCGGCGCGACGCTTCTTCGCCTGCTCATCCCGGCGATCTTCGGCGCGTGGGTGCTCATTCTGTGGGAGGCCGTCACCCGCGGCGCGGGCGTGCCCTTCATCCTGTTACCTCCGCCTTCGGCGATCTGGGACCGGATAGCCGGCTCGGTGCCGACACTTGCGGCGGATGTGCGCCAGACGATCTTCAAGGCAGTTCTCTTCGGCTACGCAGTTGGCTGCGCCGCAGGCTTCATTGTTGCCATCCTGGCGGACCGGGTGGCCTTCCTGCGGCGCGGCCTCCTTCCGATCGGCAACCTGATGTCCGCGCTGCCGATCATCGGGGTCGCGCCGATCATGGTCATGTGGTTCGGCTTCGACTGGCATTCGAAAGCAGCCGTCGTCATCGTGATGACGTTCTTTCCGATGCTGGTGAACGCGATCGCCGGGCTTGCCGTG
>DASUPM010000006.1:0-2689 GCA_036281095.1 Pseudorhizobium sp. | reverse complement strand
CGCCGCAGGATCTGGAGACCGTGCAGCCCCAGCGAGGCGGCACCCTCCCATTGCCCGCGCGCCACGCTCGCGATGGCGCCGCGCAGGATTTCCGCCTGATAGGCGGCGGTGTTCAGCGTGAGCGAGAGGAGGCCGCAATACCAGGCCTCTCGGAAGAACCACCAGAGGCCGATCGTCTCCAGTTCGTCGCGGAAGCTGCCGAGCCCGTAATAGATCAGGAACAACTGGGCAAGCAGCGGCGTCCCGCGGAAGACGTAGACATAGGAATAGGCGATGCCTCCGATAAGGCGGTTGTCCGACATGCGGGCAAAGGCGATCGGCAGCGACAGGATCGCGCCGAGGATCACCGCCATTCCGACAAGCGAGATCGTGATCCAGAGGCCGGAAAGGTATCGCGGCCCGTAGCGGAGGAACTTGGCCTCGTCCCACCCGCTGATGACCAGCCATACCATGAGGACGGCGAGCGCCGCCCACATGCCGAGGACGATGATCGCCAGGACGCGGGAGACCGACAGCGGCTTGCGTTCAGCGGGCGGTGCCGGTCGTGCTTCGATCAGGTGGCTGACATGCGTCATCGGCGGCCCTCTCCGCGGCGGGACCAGCGCTCCACAAAGCCGATGCCGAACGAGGACAGGATGGCCAGCGCGAGATAGAGGAGGCAGGCGAGGAAATAGAAGAAGAAGGCTTCCTTGCTGACCCGCGCGGCAATGCCGGTCTGCCTGACGATGTCGGATAGGCCGATGATCGAGACATAGGACGTGTCCTTGAGCAGGATCATCCAGAGATTGCCGAGCCCGGGAAGCGCAATGCGGATCAGCTGCGGCAGGACGACCAGCATCATCGTCCGCGATCGGCGCAGTCCCAGCGCGTCGCCGGCTTCATACTGCCCCTTCGGAATGGCCCGGAAGGCGGACAGCAGAACCTCGGAGGAATAGGCGGAGAAGACGACCGCCAGCGCGATCATGCCCGCGATGAATGCGTTGATCTCGATCTGCTGGTCGAAGCCGAGCCAGCTGAAGACCCCCTGAATGAGAAGTTGCAGGCCGTAATAGACGATGAACAGCGTCAGCAGTTCGGGAAGGCCGCGGAAGATCGTCGTGTAGATGCCGACCGCCGCGCGCAGCAGCCTGTCCTGCGACTGGGCCGCCAGCGCGATCAGAAAGCCGAGGAGGAGGCCGACGGGAAGGGTGGCGAGGGCAAGGGCGATGGTGACCTTGACGCCGAAGGCGATCTCGTCGCCCCAGCCGGCGTCGCCGCAGGCAACCAGCGTGTTCCGGCCGAACAGAGAGAAAATGCCGACGGGACCGCAGAGCGGATCGAGCGCCGTGGAGAGGGCGGAGAACCATCCGCTCATCAAACTGCTTCCCCTTGCGGCTTTGCCGCTTGTTATCTTTCTTCTTATAGAAAAGAAAATCGGCGGAAGGGCAACCCTGCCGCCGATTTTGCGAACGGGAAACTCCGATTATTCGCCGTAGACGTCGAAGTCGAAGTACTTGTCGTTGATTTCCTTGTACTTGCCGCTCTCGCGGATGGCGAGAATGGCCTCGGAGAAGCGGTTGGCCAGCTCGTCGCCCTTGCGGACCGCAATACCGGCACCTTCGCCATTGATCTCCACATCGACGGGAAGAGCGCCCAGGACCTTGCAGCAGGCGCCGGCGTCGGACTTCACCCATTCGGACAGCACGACGATATCGTCGACCACCGCGTCCACGCGGCCGTTCTCGAGATCGAGCTTGTACTCATCGGCGGTAGGGTAGAGCTTCAGGTCGGAGTCCGGCATATGCTTTTCGGCATAGTTGGAATGGGTGGTCGATCCCTGCGCGCCAAGCGTTTTGCCGGCCAGCGCCTCGGGCGTTGCCTCGGCAATGTCGGAATCCTTCGGAACGGCGATCGCCGGAGGCGTGTTGTAGTACTTCTTGGAGAAGTCGACCTGCTCGAGGCGCTCGGGGGTGATCGACATGGAGGCGATGATGGCGTCGAACTTCTTGGCCTGCAGCGCGGGGATCATGCCATCCCAGTCATTGGTGACGAGTTCGCACTCCGCCTTCATCTGTTCGCAGAGCGCCTTGGCGATATCGACGTCGAAGCCCGTCAGGGTACCGTCGGCCTCGAGGCTGTTGAAGGGCGGATAGGCCCCCTCGGTCGCGATGGTGATCTTTTCCTGCGCCAGGGCCGAGCCGGCGAAGAGCGCGGCGGCTGCGATGGAGGCGGCGAAAAACTGGGTGGCGATACGCATGATGATCCTCTCTGTTGGCTGCCGGCGCGGCTGTTGGTTTTGTCTTCTCCGCGCTGACGGGTACGGAGCTCCCTCCGACCGTGGCTTTTTTTAGATACCGGCTCGTTCGAAATTGCAACGGCATTTTACGTCCACGGCGCAGGCGGCGGCCGGTGCATCCGCGAGGCCAGCCCTTCCGCGGGCATTCACCGAAGGTTCAGGCGCGATCCCGCAGCTTTGCTGGAACAAAAGCGGCAGCGTGCCGTTGAGCCGCCGCGCTGTCAGCGCCGACGTCCGGCATAAGGACGCATGAAGAAGGGACGACATCCCAGATCGAGGAGATATCGATGTCCACGAAATTCAGACTGTTCGCCAGTGTTGCGGCGCCGCTCGTGTCGCTGCCGCTGATGATGCAGCCGGCCTCCGCCGTGCCCCCCAAGGCCGTGTTCGACAGTGCAGGCGAGGGCGACGTCG
>DASUPM010000005.1:0-7018 GCA_036281095.1 Pseudorhizobium sp. | reverse complement strand
GCCCCGCCCGGGGCCGTGGTGGGCCGGCTGGGCGGAGAAGAATTCGGCCTGCTTCTGCCGCGGATGAGCGTCGAAGCGGTCGTCCCATTCGCCGAGAACCTGCGTCTTGCGATCGCTGCTCTCGCGGTTCCGGGCCTGCCGAAGGATTTCCGCACCACCGCGAGCTTCGGGGTAGCGCTATGGGATCCAGAGACGACGCTGGCGCATAACCTGCAACGGGCGGATGCAGCGCTCTACGAGGCGAAGAAAGCCGGCAGGAATCGGGTGAAGGTGCATGTCCCCGAGGGATCCGCAGCATCCGCCGCCGCGCAGTAGCGGCGAAGGATGACGGGCGGGTCCAGGTTGCCTCAGCGGATACGCTTGGCCGCCGGCTCGGGCACGAGTTCGCCGTCGAGGCGCCGGTCGAGGTAATCCTCGCATTCCGCCAGAAGCGTATCGACCTGCCCGTTGAAGAAGTGGTTGGCTCCTTCGATCGTCTTGTGCGTGATCAGGATGCCCTTCTGCGTCTTCAGCTTGTCGACGAGCCCGAAGACATCCTTTTCCGGAGCGACCTTGTCGGCATTGCCGTGGATGATGAGGCCCGAGGAGGGGCAGGGGGCGAGGAAGGAGAAGTCGTAGGTGTTCGGCTGAGGCGCGATCGACATGAAGCCCTCGATTTCCGGCCGCCGCATCAGGAGCTGCATCCCGATCCATGCGCCGAAGGAATAGCCGGCGACCCAGCAGCTCTTCGAGTCGGGATGCAGGCTCTGCACCCAGTCGAGCGCAGAGGCCGCGTCCGACAGTTCACCCGCGCCATGGTCGAACTCGCCCTGGCTGCGGCCGATCCCCCGGAAGTTGAACCTGAGCGTCGTAAAGCCGCGCTTCTGGAACATATAGAAGAGCTGGTAGACGATCTGATTGTTCATCGTGCCGCCGAATTGTGGATGCGGATGCAGGATGATGGCGATCGGGGCGCTCTTCTCCTTCGAGGGTTGATAACGTCCTTCGAGGCGGCCGGCTGGGCCGTTGAAGATCACTTCGGGCATGGGTACTCCGGTCACATGTTCAGGTCAGGAACTGAGTGCCAATCAAGACTTGACGAACACGGTCAGCTTTTCTAAAACTCAGTTTAGAACCATTCGAAACTTTTGGCCGGCACGTGGCCGGGTGACGTCTCATAAGGCAAGGCTATCCGACATTTCAAGGAAAATGCAGTCGCTGACGCGCTGCATGAAACCTGACGGATAACTAGGAAGGAAAGCAGGTCGGGCAATGGCCTTGGCACGTGTTTATCTGGACTGGAATGCGACGGCGCCGCTCTCCGAGCCGGCGCGGCAGGCCATGCTGGGCGCTCTGATGCTTCCGGGGAACGCTTCTTCGGTCCATGCGGAGGGCCGGGCGGCCCGTGCCGCAGTGGAGAAGGCGCGGCGGCAGGTTGCGGCAATCGTCGGCGCCGAACCCGCCCATGTCACGTTCACCAGCGGCGCCACCGAAGCGGCAAACCACGTCCTGAGCCCCGATTTCCGCATGGGCCGCACGCCTTTGGCGGTCGGTCGGCTTTATGTTTCGGCGATCGAGCATCCGGCGGTCCGCGAAGGGGGACGGTTCCCGGCGGAGCGCGTCACGGAGATTGCGGTCGAACGGTCGGGAGTTGTCGATCTCGATGCGCTGGCGAGAGCCTTGAACGATCATGACCGCTCGACCGGGCTGCCGATGGTGGCGCTCATGCTGGTCAACAACGAGACCGGCATCGTTCAACCGGTCGCGGAGGCGACGCAACTCGTGCACCAGCATGGGGGACTGCTGGTCGTCGACGCTGTTCAGGGTGTAGGGCGCCTGCCGATCGACATGTCCTCGATGGGGATCGACTTCCTGATCCTGTCGTCGCACAAGCTTGGTGGACCGAAAGGCGTCGGAGCTCTGGTGGCACGGGGCGAGGTGCTGTTGCCCGTGCCGCTGATCCGCGGCGGCGGGCAGGAAAAGGGCAATCGTTCCGGAACGGAGAATTTCCACGCCGTGGTCGGCTTCGGAGCCGCGGCCGAAACCGCCCTGGAGGGGCTTGCGGAGCGTAACCTCGCCATGGCGGCCCTGCGCGGCGACCTCGAGGCGGGGATGCGAGCCGCAGCCGCCGACGTCATCATCCACGGCTCGGATGTCGAGCGGGTCAGCAATACCTGCTTCTTCACGCTTCCCGGCCTGAAGTCGGAAACCGGGCAGATCGCCTTCGATCTTGAAGGCGTCGCATTGTCTGCCGGGTCTGCCTGTTCGTCGGGCAAGGTCGGTCAAAGCCATGTGCTGACGGCCATGGGTTTCGACGCGGATCTCGGCGGCCTGCGGATCTCGCTCGGCTCGACGACGACGCGCGACGAGATCGCAGCAGCCCTTGCTGCATTCGCCAAGGTGGCTGGCCGTCGCTCGTCCGAGGGGCGGGCCGCATAGCGGCGGAGAAACTTGCGGAAGTGCAAAATTCCGCTTGCCAAGAGGTGGGAAAACCTCCTTTTGGCGCTTACATGGGGAGCATAGCCTCCCCCGCGAGATGACAGAATTGCCGGAATTTGAGCCGGCACGAGTTGGAGAATAAAGATGCCTGCTGTCCAGGAAACAATCGATCAGGTCCGTGGGATCGACATCGATCAGTATAAATACGGCTTCGAGACGTTCATCGAAGTGGACAAGGCGCCCAAGGGTCTTTCCGAAGACATCATCCGTTTCATCTCGGCCAAGAAGCGGGAACCGGAATGGATGCTGGAATGGCGCCTTGAGGCCTACCGCCGGTGGCTGACGATGGAAGAGCCGACCTGGGCGCGCGTCGAGTACCCCAAGATCGACTTCAACGACATCTACTATTATGCCGCCCCGAAGAACGTGACCGGCCCGGCCTCGCTCGACGAGGTCGATCCCGAGCTTCTGAAGACGTACGAGAAGCTTGGGATACCGCTTCGCGAGCAGGAAATCCTCGCCGGGGTGGAGAAGCCCAAGGTTGCGGTGGACGCGGTTTTCGACTCCGTTTCCGTCGTCACCACCTTCAAGGAAGAGCTGAAGAAGGCCGGCGTGATCTTCATGTCGATCTCGGAAGCCATCCGCGAACATCCGGATCTGGTTCGCAAGTATCTTGGCTCGGTCGTCCCGACCACCGACAACTACTATGCGACGCTGAATTCCGCCGTCTTCACCGATGGCTCCTTCGTCTTCGTGCCGAAGGGCGTGCGGTGCCCGATGGAGCTTTCCACCTATTTCCGTATCAACGAGAAGAACACGGGCCAGTTCGAGCGCACGCTGATCATCGCCGAGGAAGGCGCTTACGTCTCCTATCTCGAAGGCTGCACCGCTCCGCAGCGCGACGAAAACCAGCTGCATGCGGCGGTCGTCGAGCTCGTCGCTCTGGACGATGCGGAGATCAAGTATTCGACGGTGCAGAACTGGTTCCCGGGCGACGCACAGGGCAAGGGCGGCATCTACAACTTCGTCACCAAGCGTGGCGATTGCCGCGGCCACCGCTCGAAGATTTCCTGGACGCAGGTCGAAACCGGTTCGGCGATCACCTGGAAATATCCGAGCTGCATCCTGCGCGGTGACGACAGCCGCGGCGAGTTCTACTCGATCGCCGTGTCGAACGGTCACCAGCAGATCGACAGCGGCACCAAGATGATCCACCTCGGCAAGAACACCTCGAGCCGCATCATCTCCAAGGGTATTTCCGCCGGCGTGTCGCAGAATACCTATCGTGGCCAGGTTTCGATCCACCGCAAGGCGGAGAACGCGCGCAACTTCACCAACTGCGATTCGCTGCTGATCGGCGACAAGTGCGGTGCGCATACGGTTCCTTATATCGAGGTGAAGAACGCGTCGGGCCAGGTCGAGCACGAGGCGACCACTTCGAAGATCTCCGAGGACCAGAAGTTCTACGTCATGCAGCGCGGCATTCCGGAAGAGGAAGCCATCGCCCTGATCGTCAACGGATTCGTCAAGGACGTCATCCAGGAACTGCCGATGGAATTTGCCGTGGAAGCCCAGAAGCTGATCGGGATTTCCCTCGAAGGGTCCGTTGGTTAAGGCCATACCTTCAGAAACGACGTGCATTGCACGAAACACCAGTTCATCCGAGAGGATACAAGATGCTTGAAATCAAGAACCTGCACGCCCGCATCGCCGAAGACGGCACCGAGATCATCCGTGGTCTGAATCTGACGGTGAAGCCGGGCGAAGTCGCCGCCATCATGGGACCAAACGGCTCGGGCAAGTCGACGCTCTCCTACATCCTCTCCGGCCGTGAGGATTACGAGGTCACCGAGGGCGACAGTCTCTACAACGGCGAGAGCATTCTCGAGCTCGACCCGGCCGAGCGCGCTTCCAAGGGCATCTTCCTCGCCTTCCAGTACCCGGTGGAAATCCCCGGCGTCGCCACCATGCAGTTCCTCAAGGTGGCTATGAACGAGCAGCGCAAGGCGCGTGGCGAGCCTGAACTGACGACGCCGGACTTCATCCGCCGCGTCAAGGAAGCAGCCGGCGAGCTCAAGATCGACATGGATATGCTCAAGCGTCCGCTGAACGTCGGCTTCTCGGGCGGCGAAAAGAAGCGCGCCGAAATCCTGCAGATGGCGCTCCTCGAGCCGCAGCTCTGCGTCCTCGACGAAACCGATTCCGGCCTCGACATCGACGCGCTGAAGATCGTCGCCGACGGCGTCAACGCGCTGAAGTCGCCGGATCGCGCCGTCATCGTCATTACGCACTACCAGCGGCTCCTCGAATACATCGTGCCGGACACGGTTCACGTTCTGTACAAGGGCCAGGTCATCCGCTCGGGTGACAAGAGCCTTGCGCTCGAGCTCGAAGCCAACGGCTATGCCGACATCATCGGGGAAGCTGCCTGATTTCCCGGAAAGGATGTGGAAATGAACATTCAGACCATCAACCGCATGACGCCGGCCGAAACGGCGCTGGTGGAAGCCTATACGGCGCAGGTCGGTGAACTGCCGGGTGACGGCGCCGTTACCGGCACGCGCGACCGGCTGCTCGACGACCTGAAGAAG
Organism: Pseudorhizobium sp.; assembly: GCA_036281095.1. GTDB lineage: Bacteria > Pseudomonadota > Alphaproteobacteria > Rhizobiales > Rhizobiaceae > Neorhizobium. The sequence goes on along the minus strand of DASUPM010000005.1, from coordinate 2,009 downwards.
GCAGGTCTCCCGACCCGCCGCATCGAGTCCTGGCACTATACGGACCTCAAGTCGCTCTTGCGGACGGTTCCGGCACAACTCGCCGCCGCACCGGCTCTCGAGACGATTGACCCGTTGGTCGAGGGAGCGCAGGTGCTTGCTCTCCTGCAGGGCGCCTCGAACGACGCAGTCTCGATCGAAGGAGCAGAAGTCTCCAAGTTTGCCGACTCGCTGGTTGACGGAAGTGCGGCTTCGGGGCTGACGGCGCTCGACCGCGACGATGCGATCGGCAGGATCAACGGCAGCTTCGTGCGCGACGGCTATCGTATTGCCGTACCCGCTGGCGCGGCCCTTGAGGCTCCGATCGAGATCCAGTCGCTGCATGGAGCGGGGCAGGTCCACACCCGCGTTCCGGCGACTTTCGGAGCCGGATCGGTGGCGACCATCATCGAGCGTCACCGCACGGTGACGGGCGAGGCGGCTCTGGTCTCCAGCATCAGCGACCTTACCCTGGAGGACGGCGCCGAGGTTCTCTGGATCATTCTCCAGGAACAGGGAGCCGATGACACGCATCTCGGCCAGGTCCGGGTTACGCTGGGTGTGAATGCCAAGCTCAAGCTGTTCGTCGTCAATGCTGGCGGCAAGCTCGTGCGCCAGGAACTGCGTGTAAACGTCGAGGGCGAGGGCGCCGAGCTGACGCTTCGCGGCGTCAACCTCCTCGGCCAGGAAACGCATACGGACGTGACGCTGGTACTCGGCCACAACGTGCCCCATACCACGTCCACGGAAATCATCCGCAACGTCGTCTTCGATCGCGCAAAGGGTGTGTTCCAGGGCATGATCCGGGTGGCACCCGATGCGCAGAAGACCGATGCCAAGATGGCGTGCAACACGTTGCTTCTGACGGACGATGGCGAGTTTTCGGTGAAGCCGGAACTCGAAATCTTCGCCGACGACGTGATCTGCGGCCATGGCGCCACGGTCGCCGATATCGACAGGAACCATCTCTACTACCTGCGTTCGCGCGGTATTCCGGAGAAGACGGCGCGAGCCATGCTGGTCAACGCCTTCGTGGCAGAGATCGTCGAAGAACTCGAAGATGAAAAGCTGGTCGAGGCGCTGGAAGGCGTGATCTCGGCCTGGCTGGAAAAGCACGCCTGACGATGGACCAGATCACACCAGCAACCGAATATGACGTCGAAGCGATCCGCCGGGATTTTCCCATCCTGTCGCGGGAGGTGTACGGCCGGCCGCTGGTGTATCTGGACAACGGCGCTTCGGCGCAGAAGCCCAAGGTGGTGATCGACGCCATCGCGCATGCCTATGCCAACGAGTACGCCAATGTGCATCGCGGGCTGCACTTCCTCTCGAATGCGGCCACCGATGCCTACGAGGGCGCGCGCGAAAAGGTCCGCCGCTTCCTGAACGCCGGTTCGGTGGACGAGATCGTCTTCACGAAGTCGTCGACCGAAGCGATCAATACTGTGGCTCATGGCTGGGGCATGCCGAAGATCGGCGAAGACGACGAAATCGTCATCACCATCATGGAGCATCACTCCAACATCGTGCCCTGGCATTTCATCCGGGAGCGGCAGGGCGCGAAGCTCGTCTGGGTGCCGGTGGACGATGACGGTGGCTTCCACATCGAGGACTTCGAGAAGTCGCTGACGGACAGGACCAAGCTCGTCGCGATCACCCATATGTCGAATGCTCTCGGCACGGTCGTTCCCGTGAAGGAGGTCTGCCGGATCGCCCACGAGCGCGGGATTCCGGTGCTGATCGACGGCAGCCAGGCGGCTGTTCACATGCCCGTTGACGTTCGCGACATCGACTGCGACTGGTATGTGATGACCGGCCACAAGCTGTACGGACCGTCCGGCATCGGCGTGCTCTACGGGAAGACGGACCGGTTGAAGGAGATGCAGCCGTTCCAGGGCGGCGGCGAAATGATCTTCGACGTGACCGAGGACAACGTCACCTACAACGATCCGCCCCATCGGTTCGAGGCGGGGACGCCGCCCATCGTCCAG
>DASUPM010000004.1:0-2483 GCA_036281095.1 Pseudorhizobium sp. | reverse complement strand
GAGATCAACGCAACGGACGGCGGCGGCGCGCACCAGCGCATCGCGCAGCGGCGTGCCCGGATTGACGAAGGCCGTGCCGGGCAGGTGGAGGCCCATCAGCTCCATCATCATCTGGTTGGAGTTGGCGGTGCCGTAGAAGGTGCAGGTGCCGGCGGTGTGATAGGAGGCGGCTTCGGCCTCGAGCAACTCCGCGCGCCCAGCCTTCCCCTCGGCATAAAGCTGACGCATCCGCTGCTTGTCCTTGTTGGCGAGACCCGAAGGCATCGGGCCCGCGGGGACCAAGATCATCGGCAAATGACCGAAGCGGAGTGCGCCGATCAACAGTCCCGGCACAATCTTGTCGCAGATACCGAGCAGGGCCGCGCCTTCGAACATGCCGTGGCTAAGCGCGATGGCGGTCGAAAGGGCGATGGTGTCGCGGCTGAACAGCGACAACTCCATGCCACGTTGGCCTTGCGTCACCCCATCGCACATGGCCGGCACCCCGCCGGCGACTTGCGCTGTCGCCCCGACCTCGCGCGCGAACAGCTTGATCTGCTCAGGATAGCGCCCGTAGGGCTGATGCGCCGACAGCATGTCGTTATAGGCGGTGACGATGCCGATATTCATCGCCTTGCCGCCGCGAATCGCGGCTTTGTCTTCACCTGCGGCAGCAAAGCCGTGCGCAAGATTTCCGCAGGCGAGATTGGGGCGATCGACCCCGGTCTCTCGCTCGCGCGCGATCAGATCGAGATAAGCGCGCCGTGTCGGAAGAGACCGCTCGGAGATTGCCTGGGTCACGGCCTCGATTGTCGGATGCAGGCTCATGTCTCGCTCCAATGAATTTCAATCCGAGTCTTGGCATCGGCCAGAACCCGCCCGATGGGCGTGCAGGAAAAGCGACCTGCTCTAAGGGCGCGTTCTACAACCGCGCGCTTCTGGGCGCCGGAAATCACCAGTAGAATTGCGCGCGCCGAAAGGATCGCCGCTCGGCTGAGCGTGACGCGCGCAACCGGTGCTTCAGCCGGCAAGGGATGCGGCATCAGCCCGAGTGCCCTGCGATTTGGGGGGCCATTGAGCGCGTCCTCGAGATCGGGTCCGGGAAAAATCGATGCGGTGTGTCCGTCGGCACCGACGCCGAGGCAGACAAGATCCGGGGGCCAGGCAACCTTGGCCAACTGCGCATCGGCCGCCTCACCGGCGGTGCGATAATGGGCGTCTCCTTCGACGACGATTGGCAGTACGTGGGCGCCCGTTGGCAAGAAATGCCGGGCAATCATCGCGACGTTGCTCATAGAGTCCGTTACCGGGACGAGGCGGTCATCGGTGGGAATGATCGTGACGCGGCTCCAATCGATGTTTGCGGTTGCCAGCCGTTCAAACAGGGAAATCGGGGACTTGCCGCCGGGCAGCGCAACCAGCGCTTCTCCGCGGGAATCGAGCGCGGCTTCAACGAAGAGGCCGATGTGATCGGCGACCGCACGCGCCATTTCGCTGGCGGTATCGTAGTCGCGCCATGCGACGTTAGTCATGCCAATCCGCTCCGTCTCTCTTGATCAGGGCATTGGCGGCCGGTGGCCCCCAGGTTCCCGCCGCGTAAGCCTGCGGGCGCATCTGGCCCGATGCCCAGCCATCGCGTACCGCATCGATCCATTTCCATTGTGCCTCGACCTCATCCCGACGCACGAACAGGGTGGGATCGCCTTCGATGAAGTCCAGAAGCAGCCGCTCATAGGCGATGCGTCGCCGCACGCCCGCAAAGGCATTGGTGAGAGACAGGTCGAGCGGGACTTCGCGCAGGCGAATGCCATCGCGATCGAGGCCGGGCTCCTTGGCCATCACCAACAGGCGAATATTCTCCTCGGGTTGGAGGCGGATGATCAGCTTGTTCGGCTGCACCGACGCGCCGCCGCTCTCAAAGATTGAGTGCGGCACGTGTCGCAGCTGGATGAAGACTTCGGACTGGCGATTCGCCAATCGCTTGCCGGTCCTGAGATAGAAGGGAACCCCCTTCCAGCGCCAGTTGTCGATATACGTCTTCAGGGCAACGAACGTTTCGGTGCCGGAGGGCCTGCCCAGTTCCTCGACATAGCCCGGAACAGACGCGCCGCGGACGACTCCTGCACCATATTGGCCGATCACGCTGTGCGTTGCAGCGGTCGCCCGGTCAATCGGGCGCAGCGAGCGCAGCACTTTCACCTTCTCGTCACGGACTTCGGTGGAGTCGAAATGCGCAGGGGGTTCCATCGCCACCAGAGCGAGCAGCTGGAGCATGTGGTTCTGCACCATGTCCCGTAAGGCGCCTGCTTCATCGTAGAAGCCGCCGCGCCCCTCGAGGCCCACCGTTTCGGCGACGGTGATCTGAATATGCTCGATGCCGGTCGCGTTCCAGAGCTGCTCGAACAGCCTGTTGCCGAAGCGAAGCGCCAGCAGATTCTGTACTGTTTCCTTGCCGAGATAGTGGTCTATTCGGAACGTCCGCTCCTCGGGGAACGCGCTGACCA
>DASUPM010000003.1:0-2052 GCA_036281095.1 Pseudorhizobium sp. | reverse complement strand
CGGCGGCGTACTTCTGGGCCTGACGGGAGCGATTGCCATCCTGTGGGCGCTCTACCAAGCGCCCATCGAGACTACGGCGACAGATGCCCCTTCCGTCCTTGTGGAGGCAGCCAATGGCGCGCCGCTTGGGCGTGTTGGACCGCTCCGCGACAGCGTGCAGCGACAGGATTTTCCCCGAACCCTAGTCGACGCGGTTCTCAGCATCGAGGACAGGCGATTCTACAGCCATTGGGGCGTTGATCCATTGGGCATTGTGCGCGCACTGCGAGCCAACTGGACCGCCGGCGAGATCGTTGAGGGTGGAAGCACAATTACGCAGCAGCTGGTGAAGATGCAAGTTGTGGGCAATGAGCGAACGCTTCACCGCAAGATGCGCGAGGCGCTGACGGCGGTTTGGCTCGATTTCCGCTCGGGGAAGGATGAGATTCTGACGCGATACCTCAACAGCGTCTACCTCGGGGCCGGCGCATACGGCATGTCGGCCGCCGCACGCATGTTCTTCAACAAGAACCTGTCGGAACTTAACTTGGTTGAAAGCGCGATGCTGGCTGGCTTGATCCAGGCGCCCTCCAAGTACGATCCCATTCGCAATTTGGATGCGGCGCAGCAGCGCGCCGCAATGGTCATTGACGCCATGCTGGAAGCGGGGGCGATAGACGCCAAAGCCGCCGCCAAGGCAAAGTCCGAGCCCGCCAAGCTTGCGCCTGCGCCGACGACGGCGCCGAGTGGTGGTTGGTTCGCCGATTGGATCGCCCGGTACGAACTCCCGAAGGTGGCGGGCTCCGTGAAGCGGCCTATGCGCGTGCGGACGACACTGCAGCCAGCACTACAGCAAGAGGCGCAAAAGATCATCAACGAGGCCCTGGAGCGTCAGGGCGCGACACGAGGTGTCAGTCAAGCCGCCCTGGTGGCAATGCGGCCGGACGGTGCCGTCGTGGCGATGGTTGGAGGAAGAGACTACGCTGAGAGCCAGTTCAATCGCGCCGTCAGTGCTCAGCGTCAGCCAGGGTCAGCTTTCAAACTGTTCGTGTTCTACGCGGCCTTGCGAAGCGGGTTTTCCGCCAACGATGTCATCGATGCATCGCCCATAGAGATCGGCAAATGGCAGCCGGAAAACTACGGTGGTCAACACCACGGCCGCATGACTCTATCAGATGCGTTTGCCCGGTCGGTAAACTCGGCAGCTGTTCGCCTTGCCATGGATGTCGGCTTGGAGAACGTCGTGAAGGCGGCTCGGGACCTTGGCTTGGACGCCCCGCTCGCCAAGGTGCCGAGCATGGCTTTGGGCAGCAACGAGGTCACTTTACTCGATTTGACCGGGGCATTTGCCTCAGTGAAGGCGCGCCGGAAGCTCGAACCCTGGGGCATTACCGCCTTCGGCGCTGAAGGGACAGGCCAGCGATCGTTGGGCGCACCTCTGGAGGTCGCGGAGCAATTGGTGGCCCTTGATGAGCTCAGTGGGCTCTTGAGACGTGTCGTCGACCGTGGAACGGGACGCGCGGCCGCGTTGGATGATGGGAGTGCCGCTGGGAAGACGGGGACCAGCCAGGACTACCGCGATGCCTGGTTCATCGGATTTAGCCGGCACCTGGTGGTCGGCGTCTGGGTTGGCAATGACGACCGCAGCCCAATGCAGGGGGTCACGGGAGGGTCGATCCCTGCGGAAATCTGGAAGCGGTTCGTTGTGGCGGCGACGCCGAAGCTTGATCGCGACGTTGAAGCGCCGGTCGCCAATTCTTCGGAACCCTTTGCGCCGACGGCAAACCACCAACCAGACTGTGATCGCGATGCCTGTGCCGCTGCCTATACCTCCTTCCGCGCATCCGACTGCACGTATCAGTCCTATCGAGGAGCCCGCAAAGTTTGCACCAAGAGCGACGGCCATCAGAAGTCCGCGTCATCCTCGACGCGTCAAAACAGGCTAGCGTCAACTGGTGACCGCGACGGTTCTGACGACGACTTGTCAGAGACCTCGGATCGCAGAGTAGCGAAGTCACCTGGTGGTATGGAGTCCACCGGATCTCGAGAGAAGGCATCGGTCGGGGCCCAGAA
>DASUPM010000002.1:0-2381 GCA_036281095.1 Pseudorhizobium sp. | reverse complement strand
TCGGCCGCGCGGGAGGTGCCCGCTAGTGCGCTTCGACCGCCTCGACATCCTGCGCTATGGGGCGCTGACCGACCGCAGCCTGGCCTTCCGCCCGAACGCACGCCTGCATATCGTCTATGGTCCCAACGAGGCCGGCAAGTCCTCGGCGCTTTCTGCCATCTCCGATCTGCTGTTCGGCTTTCCGGATCGAACGCCCTACGGCTTTCAGAACGAGGCGGCTGCCCTGCGGGTGGGGGCACGGATCACCTCGCGCGCCGGTGACGGGCTGGATTTCCGCCGCCGCAAGGGTCGCCGAAGCACTCTTCTTGCGCAAAACGATGCGGAGGATGCGCTCCCCGACGATGCGCTGACGCCATTTCTCGGCACCCTCGGCCGCGATGTCTTCGAACGGGCCTTCGGGTTGAATTCCGCTTCGCTGCGGGTCGGCGGCCAGAGCATGCTGAAGAGCGGCGGCGAGATCGGCAGCCTGCTGTTTTCCGCAGCCTCCGGCCTCACCGGCCTTGCCGACATGCGCAAGGCACTGGATGAGGAGGCCGACACCATTTATGCGCCGCGCCGCTCGAAGGACCGGCTCTTCTACCAGGTGCTCGACACCCATGAGGACGCGCGCAGGGCGGAGCGGGAAAACGAGCTCAAGGCGGCGGACTGGAAGAAGCTCATAGCCGAGCAGGAGCGGATCGAGGCTGAACTGGCGGCGATCCAGTCGGAGCGCATGGCGGCGAAGCGGCAGCTCGATCGCTTGCGCACGTTCCTGAACCTCGAACCACTGCTCCGGGAGATCGATCGGGAGCGCGAACAACTGAAACGCTATGCGCCGCTGGAGGGCCTGCCGGCGGATTTTGCCGCGCAGCTCTCCACAGCTCTCGACGCCGCGCGGGAGAATGCGCAGGCGCAACGCTCGGCCGACACGGAGGCGGCGCGGTTGAAGGGCGAGATCGCCGCGGTCCACGTCGACGAGGCGCTGATCGACGCCATTCCGCGCATCCTTGCAGCGCATGCCGGCAAGGGCGCCTATACGAAGGCGCGCGAGGATCTTCCGCGCGTGCAGGCAGAGGTGGACGATTTCAACCTCCGGCTCGCCCAGGCGGCCCGCCGCCTCGGCCTGGGTGGTGCCGAGGAATTGCAGCGGGCGCAGCCGGCCGATGCGGACCTGGCAAGGTTGACCCAGCTCGTGGGGGAAGGGGAGGATCTGCACCGCGCATTGCGCGAACTCCGGCACCGGATCGACGAGGAGGCGGATGCCCTGCATCGCCTGGAGGCGGACGGCGCGGGCCTGCGCCTGGTCGATCCGAAACCCTGGGCGGACCAGCTTGTGGCGCTTCGTCCCGACCTGAACGATCTTGCGGCCCTCGACACATTGAAGATCCGCGCGGCGCGCGCCGAGCAGGATTTTGCGGCGACGGCCGGCCGGCTCGACCCGCCGGTCCGCGATGCAGCCGAGCTTCTGTCGCTGCCGCTGCCGGATGTCGCGACACTTGCCAGACATCGCGATCTGATCGCCGCGGCCGAGGCGGGGCAGGCGCAGGCCGCCCGGAAGCTGGATGCCCTGCGGGAGGAGACGCATGCGGTCGCCCGCCAGCTCGCAGCGCTCGAGGAGCAGGGGCGGATCGTGACGCGCGAGGAGATCGCTCTATCGAGGAAGGCGCGCGACCAGGCTCTTGAGGCGGTGGCAGCCACGCCATCTGTATCTGCCTGGAAGGAGGTGCGGCGCGCGGTATCGGATGCCGATGCATTGTCGGACGCCGCGCTCTCCGATGCTGAACGCGGATCGCAGTATGCGCAACTGAAGCTGCGGGAGCGTGATCTGGAGGCATCCGTTTCGGCCGCTGCCGCGGCGGCGCGGGAAGCCGAAATCGACGTTTCCGACGCCGTGACCGAGTTCGAGGACCTGTTCCACGCGGTTCCCGTCCGTCCTTCGACGCCGGAGGGGATGATCGAGTGGCGCCGCGCGGTGGACGGGATCATGCGGCTTGCCGAGGCACGCGACGAGATCGTGGACCAACTGGAGGCTCTTCGGCTCAAGGAGGAGCGGCTGGGCCCGGTCCTGTCTGCGCTCGCCGAGGCGATGGGGATTGCCTCCGGTACCCTGCCGCCTGCCGCTCTCCACCGTGCACTGGAGCAGCGGGTGGCCGAGCTGACGGAGCGATGGAACGAAAGCCGGTCGCTGGACCGTCTGCGGCGTGCGGCGGCGGAGAACCTGGCGCGCCTGCAGGAGCGGGAAGCGGAAAAGCGCGCGGCCGTCGATCGCTGGCAAGCGGAGATTTCCCAAGCCTCCGTCCGGGCGGGGCTTCCCGAGGATGCCACGATCGAGATGGTAACGGCCGCATTGGAAGTGTGGCGCACGGTGCCGGACATTCTTGCCGAACGGGAAAACCGCATCC
>DASUPM010000001.1:0-3863 GCA_036281095.1 Pseudorhizobium sp. | reverse complement strand
GGATTGGTGCGGACATGGCGCTTTGCGCAGGTCGGGAGTATCCTGGAGGGCCAGCGGGGATGGAAGATGGCAACGTCCGACGGACAAGGTGGTTTGACGGTGGGGCAGGAGCCGCTGCATGTGAGCCTCGTTGCGCTGCCGGAGGCGGTGGTCTCGACGCTGAGCGGCATCTACGACGTGATGAACGCTTTTTCGATGGTCCCACCGGGCGCCGGCATCCCCAGGAAGCCGCCCTTTCACGTGGAGATCGTCGGCGAACGGGCCGGACCGCTGACGCTCGCGAGCAATGTGCCGGTAACGGTGCAGCGAACGATCGGCGACATCGACCGTACCGATATCGTGATCGTGCCGTCGGTCCTGCTTGATGCGGAGGGGTGGAACAAGGGGCGCTATTCCTCGCTGGTCGCCTGGTGCCGGGCGATGCATGAAAAGGGGGCGCTGATGTGCTCGGCCTGCTCCGGCATCTTTCTTCTGGCAGAGACGGGGATATTCGACCGCGCGGACGCCACCGTCCATTTCGGCTATGCGCGCACCTTCCAATCCGTCTATCCGCAGGTGCCGATCCATCCGGAAAGGGTGCTGGTGGTATCTGGCCCGCACGACGAGCTGATCACGTCCGGCGCCTCGATGACGTGGCATGATCTGGTGCTCTACCTGATCGCGCGGCACGCCGGCGCGACGGCGGCGCAGACGGTCGCCCGTTTCTTCGCCCTGCAATGGCACCAGGACGGACTTGCTCCCTACATGGTGTTCGAGGGCCGGCGCGACCATGGCGACCAGGCGATCCAGACGGCGCAGGACTGGCTTGCCGACCATTTCTCCGTCGCCAATCCGCTGGAGGAAATGGTCAAGCGGGCAGGGCTGGCGGAGCGGACCTTCAAGCGCCGTTTCACGCAGGCCACCGGCCTCAGCCCGATCGCCTATGTCCAGCGGTTGAGGATCGAGGAGGCGAAGCGGCGGCTGGAGCGGACGGAGGCCTCGGTGGACGAAATCAGCTGGCAGGTCGGCTATGAGGAGCCTGCCTTCTTTCGGCGTCTCTTCAAGCGGGTGACGGGCCTTGCCCCCGGCAGCTACCGCCGCCGGTTCCAGGTTCCGGACTTCGCGCGGCAGGGCGCGCGTCGGTCCTGAGCCACAACCATCCAGTTCTTCGAACGGATCGTTCGACACAATAGCATTTGCCGACAGCTCTCCGGCTCTCTATCTCCGGGGAAACCTTCGGAACGGATGCCGCCCATGGAACTCGGACTCTATACCTTCGCTGACGTCGATCCCGCTGCCGCGGACAAGGGGGCGGAGGGCGCCCGGCGCCTGAAGAACCTGCTGGAGGAAATCGAGCTTGCCGACCAGGTCGGACTGGACGTCTTCGGGCTGGGCGAGCACCACCGGCCGGATTATGCCGTTTCCTCCCCGGCCACCGTGCTGGCTGCCGCGGCGGTGAAGACGAAGAACATCCGGCTTTCGAGCGCCGTTTCGGTGCTGAGTTCGGATGAGCCGGTGCGCGTGTTCCAGCAGTTTTCGACCGTCGACCTGCTGTCGAACGGCCGCGCGGAGATCATGGCCGGGCGCGGCTCCTTCATCGAGTCCTTCCCGCTGTTCGGCTACGACCTCGGCGATTACGACCAGTTGTTCGCCGAGAAGCTCGATCTTCTGCTGGCGATCCGCGACGAGGAAGTCGTCACCTGGACGGAAGGGCAGTTGCGGCCGCCGATCAACGACCGCGGCGTCTATCCTCGCCCCCTGCAGAACAGGCTGCCGGTCTGGATCGCCGTCGGCGGCACGCCGCAATCGGTGGCGCGGGCAGGCGCGATGGGACTGCCGGTGGCGCTTGCCATCATCGGCGGCGAATATCCGCGGTTCGCGCCGCTCTTCAATCTCTATCGCGAGGCGGCGCGGCGGGCCGGCCAGGACCCGTCGCGGCTGAGGACGAGCGTCAACGTGCACGGCTTCATCGCCGACACGACGGAACTCGCGGCCGACCAGTTCTATGGCCCGCAGGCGGCGGTGATGGACCGCATCGGCCGCGAGCGTGGCTGGGGCCCGACCAGCCGCTCCCATTTCGACCATGCCCGCGGCCCGACCGGCAACCTCTTCGTCGGCGATCCGGAACGCGTGGCGGAGAAGATCCTCGCTGCGCACGAGGTCTTCGGCAACGACCGGTTCCTGCTGCAGATGGCGATCGGCCTGATGCCGCACGACCAGATCATGCGCGGCATAGAACTCTACGGCACCAAAGTCGCGCCGCTGGTCAGAAAAGAATTGACGGGTTCGGCGGATGGCGCGAAACCGGCCGCTAAAATCGGATGAAGGAATGATCGTTACCAGTGAAGACGAGCTGCAGAAGCTCAAGGATGTCGGCCGCATCTGCGCGATCGCCATCGAGACCATGGCCAAGGCGCTGGAGCCCGGCATCACCACCGCCGAACTCGACGCGATCGGCCGCAGGGTGATGGAGGGCAACGGCGCGCAATCCGCGCCGGAGTTCTGCTACAAGTTTCCCGGCGCCACCTGCATCAGCGTCAACGAGGAAGTGGCGCACGGCATTCCCGGGCCGCGGATCATCCAGGCGGGAGATCTCGTCAACATCGATGTCTCGGCCGTCAAGGACGGGCTGTTCGGCGATGCCGGCGCCTCCTATGCCGTGCCGCCGGTGACGCGGCAGGTCGAAAAACTCTGCCGCGACGGACGGCGGGCGCTGTGGACGGGATTGCAGCAGGTGAAGACCGGCAAGCCGCTTGCCGGGATCGGCAATGCGATCGGTGAATTTGCCAGGAAGAACCGCTACACGCTGATCCAGAACCTTTCGAGCCACGGCATCGGGCTGACGCTCCATGACGAGCCAAAGGAAGTGCCGACCTGGCCTGATCCGACCGAGACACGGGTGATCGAAGAGGGGCTGGTTTTCACCATCGAGCCTTTCCTGTCGCTCGGTGCGGACTGGGCCGAGGACGGCGGCAATGGCGATCCCTGGACGCTCTACAGCGAGCCGCGGGCGCTGACCGTGCAATACGAGCATACGATCGTCGCCACGAAGAACGGCCCGATCATCCTGACACTGCCGGGCTGAAGCGGACAAGAACCAGGCGGAGTACGTGAGCACCGTGGAGACCCTTTCCCGCTACGGCTTCATCCCTGAACGGTTGTCCTTTGCCATGCGCACGGCGCTGGCGGCGTGCCTGGCGCTCCTGCTTGCCTGGCTGTTCGGGCTGGAGCATCCACAATGGTCGGCGATGACGGTGTTCTCGGCGGCACAGTCCACCCGCATGATGCTTCTGGAAAAGAGCTTCTTTCGCGCCGTCGGCACGCTGATCGGGACGGTGCTGGGCGTCCTCCTGGTGTTTTTTTCCGGGGGCGAACCCTGGATCCTCGTGCTCGGCCTCTCTGCCTGGATCGGTGCGTGCGTCTTCTGCGGCAATGTCGTCCGCGGCTTTGCCTCCTATGGCGTGCTGCTTGCCGGCTACTCGGCGGCAATGGTGGCGCTTCTCGATACCGCTCACCCGGACCAGGTGCTGGCGCTCGGCGGTGACAGGCTGCTGACCGTGCTGACCGGTGTGGTGACGGCGGCGCTGGTCGGATTGATGTTCTCGCCGCGGCAGGCAGAACATTCGGTAGCGGCCCGTGTTCGCGAGCTGGCCGCCGCCGCCCTGTCCCTGCTTGCCGCAGGGCGGGAGACGATGGATGCCGACGATGTTCAGCAACGCCGCATCCTACGCGAACTGGCCGCCGTGGAGGACGGGCTCGATCAGCATGGCGCCGGCTCGATCGGCGCACGCCGTTCCGTCCGCAGCCTGCGCGCCATCGTCTGGTCGCTCGTCGATCTGCTGATCTGGTTGCGCCATGGCGATGCCGTGTCGATAGACCCCGAG